>NZ_VFUR01000020.1:0-99194 GCF_006441095.1 Mesorhizobium sp. B2-5-4
ACTCCCCTACTCCCCTCCCGCACGCCCCACAGTCCTGCAGCGATGAAGGCAGGGTTCGTCAAAGCACTGACCGGCCCGGACCAAAGTCCAGGGCCGGTTCGATCGCAATAGAGATCGGCGGGGGTGAGGAGAACCTGCCACATAGGGATGATGCCGCCGCCGGATCGAACCACACCGTGAAATGCAGTGGCTTCTCCTATTGCGGCCTTACCTCACGATTGCAGCGATAAAATTTCACCGCAACGTGACTTCCCGTTGACTTCCCGTTCTGCCACATATTTCGGCCAAGCAGAACAAAGCCGGCATCACCGGCGGGAATTGGAATGGTCATGGCCTCGCGACGATCATTATGGCTGGCAGCCTTCGCGCTGGCCTTTTCGGTTTTTGCCGGTGCTGGCCAAGGCAGCGAGCCCGAAACAGTCCAGGCCGAAAAATCCCAGCCCGACCGGCCGCTTGGTGTGGTCGAACTGTTCACCAGCCAGGGCTGCAGTTCCTGCCCGCCGGCGGACGCGTTCTTCGCCGAACTCGCCACCAGGCAAGACCTTGTCGCGCTCGCTTACCACGTCGACTACTGGGATTATCTCGGCTGGAAGGACACGCTGAGCCACAAGGAAAACACCGAGCGGCAATATGACTACATGCGCTATTTCAGCAGCCGTTCCGTCTATACGCCGCAGGCCGTCCTGAACGGCCGCATGCATGTCAACGGCGCCAATCGCGGCGAGGTCGATGGCGCGCTTGCCCGCATGGCCCGTGCCGGCGAAGGCATGCGTGTGCCCGTCAAGGTCAGCCGCACCGGCGACCGTGTCATCATCGACACCGGCGATGCCGGCGCCGGCCCGAACGACGCCCATGTCGTCATCGTCTATTTCGACGCACCGCAGACGGTCAAGATCGGCCAGGGCGAGAACTCTGGCCGCAAGATGACCTATTGGAACGCGGTCACCGGCATCCAGACCGCCGGCATGTGGCACGGCAAGGCGCAGCGCTACGAATTGCCGCTGAGCGAGATCACCAAGAAGGGCGGCTGCGCCGTGCTTTTGCAATCGGTCGGCAAGGATGGCCTCCCGGGTCCCATCCTGGGCGCGGCTTTCATCCACAAGCCCGGATCCGAGACCTCCATTGATCGAAACCTGTAGCGTCACGGGTTCGGCGCAATTCCAGACGCAAACCGTTACACATCTTCGAATGGTTTCAATGTCCGGTCAGGCGATCGGCAAAGGCCGCAAGGCGTGAGGTACGGCCCAAGCCGTTTGCTTCACGCCGGTCGGCGATGCGATAGAGCTGGTACATGGTATGCACGCCGAGCCAGCGCAGCGGTTCCGGTTCCCATTTCTTGACCGTGCGGTTGACCCAGGGCAGCCGGGTCAGTTCGGTGTCGTGGCCGAGCACCAGGTCGCGCAAGGTGCGGCCCGACAGGTTGGAACTCGACACGCCTAGCCCGACATAGCCGCCGGCCCAGCCGATGCCGCTCTCACGGTCGAAACCCGAAGTCGTGCACCAGTCGCGCGGCACACCGAGCGTGCCGCACCAGGCATGGTCAAGGCGCACGCCTTTGGTCTGCGGCAACAGCTTGATCAGCACCTCGTGCAACTGGTCGATGGTTGCCTGCTGGGTCCGGCCGCGCACATCGGTGCGCGAGCCGAAGCGATAGGGCACGCCGCGGCCGCCCATGGCGATGCGGCCTTCGCGCGTGCGCTGAGCGTAGCAATAGGTGTGCGCGGCGTCGCCCAGCACCTCGTAACCATTCCAGCCGATCGCGTCCCAGAGTTCCTGCGGCAGCTTCTCGGTCACCACGATGGCGCTGTTCAGCGGCAGCCAGAGACGCTCATAGCCGGGAATGCCCGCCGTGAACCCCTCGGTGGCGCGGATGATCTTTTGCGCCCGCACGATACCTCTGGTGGTGGTGACCTTCCCCTTCTCGATCGCCAGCACCTGCGTCTGCTCGTAGATCGGCACGCCGAGCCGCGCGACCGCGGCCGCCAGACCCTGGACCAGCTTGGCCGGCTGCACACGCGTGACGTTGCGCACGACCAAGGCGCCCAGCACCTTGTCGATGGCGATGCGCTGGCGCGCCTCCCGCGCGTCGAGGAAGGCCAGCCGCTCCGGCGGCATCTCCCAGCCCAGCAGCTCCTCGTATTCTGCCCTGGCGCGCTGTAGTTGCGCGGCGTTGGTGGCGACGGTGATGTTGTCGACACGGCGGATATCGGCATCGATGCCCTCGGCTTCCGTCACCGCGATCACCTCATCGACCGTGCCGAACATGGCGCGTTGCATGTCGATCACGGCGCCGCGCGACGAGGTTTTTGCGTATTTCTCGCGCGACCAGCTGAAACCGCCCGACAGCCAGCCGCCATTGCGGCCCGAGGCGCCGAAGCCGGCGAACTCCTTTTCGACGATGGCGACGCGCAGCGCAGGCTGTGCCTTCTTCAAATAGTAGGCGGTCCACAGGCCGGTGTAGCCGGCGCCGACGACGCAGACATCGGCCTCGATGTCGCCGGGCAAGGGCGGCCGATAAGCGGGAACGCCGCCGATATCGGCATACCAGAACGACACGTCGCCATTATGCTTGGCTTGCATTTTTTGAAATCCGTTCCGAAATTCAGGTAAGCGTCAGGTCGGCCTTGTCGTCGTCGGCGAGCAGCTTCACGTCGGCGCCGGCGAACAGCACGTCAACCTCGTCTCCGATGGCAAAACTGTCTGCTTCCAGGGTCGAGCGCACGATGGCTTTGGAGCCGTCGGCCAGATCGACCTCGTATTTGGAGCCGGAGCCGAGATAGATCGCTTCGCCTATGCGCCCCGTGAGCCGGTTGCGGCCATCGCCGCCGGCACCACGGCGGGCAAGCGCCAGCTTTTCGGGCCGCAGCAGCATGACCGGCCTGCCGCCATTGCGAGACGCTTGGCTGTCGCTACCTTCTGGCCCGCAATGTCGATCGCCGTCTCCCCGCCGGAGGTGGCGGCGGCCCCGCGCAGCACGGTGGAATCGCCGATGAATTTGCCGACGAACAGCGTCGCCGGCTCGTCATACAGCTCGCGCCCGGTGCCGATCTGTTCGATGCGGCCCCGGTTGAACACGGCTATGCGGTCCGACAGAACCAGCGCCTCTTCCTGGTCGTGCGTCACATAGACGAAGGTGGTGCCGAGTTCGCGGTGGATGCGCTTGATTTCGAGCTGCAGCCATTCGCGCAGTTTCTTGTCGAGCGCGCCGAGCGGCTCGTCCATCAACAGCAGCGGCGGATCGAAGACGATGGCGCGCGCCAGCGCCACGCGCTGCTGCTGGCCGCCCGAAAGTTCGCTGGGAAAGCGGTGGCCGAAATCCGCCATCTTGACCATGTCGAGCGCTTGGCGCACGCGGCGTTCGCGCTCGGCTCCGGCCACACCGCGCAGGGCGAGCGGATAGGCCACGTTGCGGCTCACGGTCATGTGCGGGAACAGCGCGTAATGCTGGAACACCACGCCGATGTTGCGCTTGTGCGCCGGGACGCCGACGACGCTCTTGCCGCCCACTTCCAGCGCGCCCGAACTGGCCTCGGTGAAACCGGCAACGACATTGAGCGTCGTCGTCTTGCCGGAGCCGCTCGGCCCGAGCAGCGTCATGAACTCGCCGGCCTTGATGTGCAGCGATACGCCGTCCAGCGCCTTGAAGCTGCCATAGGCCTTGCTGATCGACTTGAGATCGATCGCCGCGCCCCTGCTCTCTTGCCCCGGATTCATTGGCGTCCTTTCCGCTCACGGCCAAGAAGAAGCATGCCGCTGCCGATCAGGATCGTGGTGGCAAACAACAGGATCGTGCCGACGGCCGCTACCGTGGGGTCGGCGTCGCGCGTGATGGAAGCGAAGATCTGCACCGGCAATGTCTTGAGGTAGGGATTGGTGATGAACAGCGACACGACAATCTCGTCGAAGGAGGTGGCAAAGGCGAACAGCAGCCCTGACAGCACGCCGGGCGCAATCAACGGCAGCGTCACCGTGCGGAACGTGGTGAGCGCGTTCGCGCCCAGGCTCGCCGCGGCCGTCTCGAGGCGCCTGTCGAACACTTCGAGATTGGCCGAGACGGCAATCAGCACGAAGGGCAGCGCAAGGATGGTGTGGGCGAGCACGAAGCCGAGCAGCGTGCCGACAAGCCGCGTATCGAGATAGACAGCGTAGATGCCGATGGCCAGCACCACGCCGGGCACGACCATCGGTGTCAACATCAGCATGCGCAGCAGGTTTGCCGGCCGCGCTTTCATGCAGTCGAGACCGAAGGCTGCAAGCGTGCCGAGCACCGTTGCCAGCACCGCGACGATCGAGGCGACCTTCAGCGAATTCAGGAAGCTGTTCGACCAATCGGGGTTGGTGACAAAATTCTGGTACCACTGCCAGGAGAAGCCCTGCGGCGGAAACGCCAGCGACTTGTTCTCGTTGAACGACATCGGCACCACCACCAGCGTCGGCGCCACCAGCCATATGGCCACCAGCAGGCAGACAAGACCCAGGACGACGCGCGTGAGCGGCTTCATCTCCATCAGCGCCGCTCCGCTTCCCGGTACCGGGATCGCATCACCGGCGCGGCAAGCGCCAGCAGCACGAAGGTCGTGACCAGCAGCACCACGCCCATCGCGCCGCCCCTGCCCCATTGCAGCAGACTGAGCACCTGCGTCTGCACCAGGGTGGACAGCATGGTCGAACGAGGACCGCCGAGCAGAGCCGGTGTGATGTAGAAGCCGAGCGCCAGGATGAAGACGATGATCGCCCCGGCATAGACGCCCGGCAGCGACAGCGGCAGGTAGATGGTGAAGAAGGCGCGGGACGGTCGGGCGCCAAGACTTTGCGCGGCGCGCATCAGCCTGAGGTCGATGCCTTTCATGACCGAATAGAGCGGCAGGATCATGAAGGGCAAAAGAACCTGCGCCATGCCGATGACCACGCCCGTCTGGGTACGGATCAGCCTGACGCCGCCGAGCCCGAGCGACCGCAGGATCGAGTTGATGACCCCTGAATCCTGGAGCAGGATCACCCACGACAGGGTGCGCACCACGCCGCTCACCCAAAACGGGATCAGCACACACAGCATCAGCACCAGCCGAACGCGCGGCCCGACCGCGGTCATCAGATAAGCGTAGGGATAGGCCGAGACCACGCACACCAGCGTGACCCACATCGAAATGACGAAGGTCCGCTGGAGCACGGTGAGATTGATGGGCATGCTGAAGAACCAGATATAGTTCTGCAGGCCCCACTCCGGCTCCGACAGGCTGCGCAGGATGATGGTGAGCAGCGGATAGCCGATCACCGCCAGGAGCAGGACCAGCGCCGGCAGCGCGAGCGCGTACGGCCGCCATGCCCGGCGCCTTTCGGCAGCAGGAATGGTTGGCTTGGACGCGCTCACGGTCTGTATTCCCGTCAGCCGGTCAGTTGCCGGCCATCAGCGCCGACCACTTCTCCTGCGCCACCGCGAAGTTCGGCACCCAGAACTTGAAATTCTGTTTGTAGCCCTGCTTCTGGCGTTCAGGCGTGTTGGTCAGGTAGGCGGATACGGAAGCGTCGACCTTGGGCTGCGCGTCGTTGTTGATCGGCGTGTAGGAGGTCTTCTCCGCCAATATTTCCTGGGCATGCTTGCCGAGATAGGCATTGAGCAACGCGTAGGATGCATCCGTATCCTTGACGCCGACCGGGATCGTCATCTGATCCATCACCACCAGCCAGTCCTGCCAGGCGGGTGCATATTTGGCACCGTTCTTGACTGCCGTCATGGCGCGGCCCGTCCACATCATCAGCATGTCGGCCTCGCCGGATTCGGCGAGCTGCTGCGATTCGGCGCCGGTCTTCCAGAAAATGGTGTCGGGGCCGAGCTTGCGGACCACATCGATGGCCTTGTCGATGTCGGCCACCGTCATCGCCTTCGGGTCGCCGCCGGCGACCTTGAACGCCTGTTCCAGCAAACCGCCGGTCGGGCTGCCGGAGCCGTCGATCCCACGCACGCCTGGGAATCTTTGGGTATCGAAGAAGTCGGCCCAGCTCTTGGGCGGATTATCCCCGTACTTTTCCTTGTTGTACATCAGCACGACACCGTAGTTCATCGCCGGCACCGAGCATTCGCCGACTTGACCTTCCGGGATTTTCGAGACGTCGAGCTTCGTCAGATCGAGCTTCTGGAACAGCTTGCCGCAATATACATAGGGCGGCAGGTCGTCGGTATCGACGACGTCCCAGGTGACATTGCCCGACTCGACCTGCGCCTGCAGTTTGGCGATCTCCGTCGGGCCGTCATTGAGCAGCTTGACGCCGGATTTGTCGACGAACTCCTTGAGCGCGGCCACCTGGCCGTCCTGGTAGATTCCGCCATAGGACACGAAGGTCAGCGTCTTGCCCTTCAGCGAGCCTTCAGCCACCTCTCCCGCCACCGGCTTGGATTGTGCGAGCGCGGCGGTAGCAGCCATAAGCACGGCGACGCACGCCGCATGTCCAAATCTCAGTCTCATGATCAACTCTCCCATTGCTGAACTCGCATTTGTTTTCATTCACCCGGATGCGAGCGGTTTCCGGGCCTGTATTGATCGAGTTCAAGCGCGCCGGCGGTTGGCGGCGCGATGATCCACAGCACCTCAGCCGGCGTGTCGCCGACATTGACCGTGCGATGCGGCACCGATGTTGCGTATTCGACACTGTCGCCTTCGCGCATCACATGGCGCTCGTCGGCAAGCGTCAGCTCGACCGTCCCCTTGAGCACCATGAACATTTCGTGTTCGCCGCTATGGACATAGGTCTCGTCGCCGGTCGACCCGCCGACCTCGAAATGTCCGGCATAGACCTCGAACTGGTGGATCGGCCGCCGCGACAGGAGCATCTTGCGGCCTTGCACGCCGACCGGAACGACCGGCCGCTCCTCGCGCCGCAGCACCTTGTGCAGGGGGCGGGCATTGTCCTCGAACAGATCGTTGATGCCGAGGTCGAGAGCGGCGGCGATCTTGAGCAGCGTGCCGGTGTTGGCGCCGCACAGATTGCGCTCGAGCTGGCTGATGAAGCTCGCCGTCGTGCCGGCCATGTCTGCGAGTTGGCGCAGCGAGACGCGCCGCGCCGTGCGCAATGCCTTGATGCGAGGGCCGACGCCGCCGGTCTCTGGCGCGACCGTCCCACCATTCACCTGTTTTGCCGTGGAGTCCGATGCGCCTGGCATTGCCGTCTCCGTTTCACTTAACACCCTATTAAGTGAGGCGGCAAATGGCAAGCACGTCGGCGGATTGAGTCGATATGGCCGCCTCGGGGCTTTACGCCGAGTTCCACGGGTCGCCTTAGTTGCGTAAAAAGGTGCAAAAACGAAAAAACCGACGTCAGCTTGCTTCTGACGCCGGTCATTTAGGTTTTGGGATCGTCGCACCTGGCGCTTTTCCATGGAAAAGGCCGAGGTTGGTTCGATCCGACGCAGACCCGTGGGCGGGGGGCTTGGGGTTTACGAGCCGGTGCCGGACCGAACCGTCTCAGGCAACGCCGGTAAATTCGTCGGACATTGGGGCATGAGCGCGGATAAAAAAAGGCAGAAATGTGGCGAAGCATCACCAATTCCAACATGCGTTTCACAAACGTGACTGGACGCGACGGAAACGGCTCGCCGCCGGCTTCGCTTCGCCGGCTCTTGCAATTGGGTTGCGAAGGGGCCAACTTTGGTTGGCAAAGATTCATTTTGAAGGATCGAGGCATGACTGATGACGGCGGCGGGATGGGGGATGGAGACGCATCCGCAATATTGATCCCGCTACACGAGGCGCGACGTGAACGCCTCGACCAGCCGGTCCGCTTCGACCGGCGTGAACTGGACCAGATCCTGAGGCTCTATGGACGCATGGTCGCCGCCAATGAATGGCGCGACTACGCCATCGATCATCTCGCCGACCGCGCTGTCTTTTCCGTTTTTCGTCGCGCCAGCGAAGTACCGCTGTTCCAGATCGTCAAGGATCCGAAACTGGCGCGCAAGCAGGGCGCCTTCGCCGTCATCGCGGCGGGCGGGCGCATCCTCAAACGCGGCCAGGAGCTTGGCCGCGTGCTTGGCGTCTTCGACAGCAAGCTGAAGCTGGTCCAGGTTTGAACGAGGAATTGAGGAATTGAGGAATTGAGGAATTGAGGAATTGAGGAATTGAGGAATTGAGGAATAAAACACTCGGCGTCTGACGTAAGCGCCATTTTTCTTTCATTCTTCAGTTCCTCAATTCCTCAATTCTTCAATTCCCCCTTCCGGAATTTCCGCTCCGGCAACGAATCCGGATCGGGTGGCACCGATGCCCCGCCGTTCAGCGATAGCTGCATGAACACCGTGTCCAGCCAGCGCCCATGCTTGTAGCCGGAGCCTTCGAGGCGGCCGGAATGGCGAAAGCCGAGCTTCTCGTGCAGCCTGACCGAGGCGCTGTGGGCGTGGCCATCGCCGATGACCGCGACGATCTGGCGAAAGCCTGCCGCCTGCACCGCCGCAACCAGGCTTTGCATCAGCTTGAGGCCGACGCCCTGACCCTTGGCATTGGGCGCGACATAGACCGAATCCTCGACGATGAAGCGATAGGCCGGGCGCGGCCGGAAGGGGCCGGCATAGGCATAGCCGAGCACGGCGCCGTCCTTCTCGGCCACCAGATAGGGAAAGCCGCCGGCCGCGAGCGTGGCGAATCGCGTCCCCATCTCGGCGCGGCTGGGCGGCTCCAGTTCATAGCTCGCCGTGCCGTTGGTCACCGCGTCGGCATAGATTTCCGTGATTATGTCGAGGTCGATCGGGGTTGCCGGCCTGATCACGATATTGCTCATTCTCAATGCAGCCCTCTTATGTGCCCTCGACAACAGCAGAGGCCCACATAAAAGAAAAGGGCGGCCATTGGGCCGCCCTTCCAAGAGTTGATGGTCCAATACCGCTTAGCGGCGGTCGCCCATGAACTGGAGCAGGAACATGAACAGGTTGATGAAGTCGAGGTAGAGCGACAGCGCGCCCATGATGGCCTTGCGGCCGGCGACATCGGATGCGTCGCCCTCGAAATACATCTCCTTGATCTTCTGCGTGTCGTAAGCGGTGAGGCCGGCGAACACCAGCACGCCGATCGCCGAGACGGCGAAGGTCAGCGCCGACGACTGCAGGAAGATGTTGATCACCGACGCGATGATAATGCCGAACACGCCCATGATCAGGAACGAGCCCATCGCCGACAGGTCGCGCTTGGTGGTGTAGCCGAACAGCGACAGCGCGCCGAAAGCGGCGGCGGTGGCGAAGAAGGTCTGCGAGATGCTTGCCGTGGTGTAGACCAGGAAGATCGACGACAGCGACAGGCCGACCAGGCCGGCATAGACCCAGAAGGTCGTCTGCGCGGCGGCGACGCTCATCGACTGAATCCTGAACGACAGGAAGAACACGGCGGCCAGCGGCGCCAGCATGACAACCCAGCGCAGCGGCGAACCGAAGATCGCATAGCCGAACGAGGTCAGCATCTCGCCGCTCGGCAGCGTCGCGACGGCCGAGGCCGGGTCGGCGGTGGTGGCCAGCATGATCGTGCCGATGGCGGCAAGGCCGGTGATGAGCAAGCCAAGCCCCATCAGATTGTAGACCTTGATCATGTACGCGCGCAGACCCTGGTCGATGTCGGCGCGGACGCCGGGCACCGCCGACGTCTGATAATTGCGAATGGGATCAGCCATTGGAAATCCTCTGTTGCTTCTGCCCCGTCCGGTGTCGGGCCTCTTGCGGACCCAGGCGCCGCTGGCGGGGCTCCAGCATGCCTGCGCCGAAATATGATGGTTATTCGCGTCGAGAACAAGACCGTAACCTGTTGTAACGGTTCGTGACAGGCTAAAAATGCCGCTCCGCCGGCCGTTTTAGACGGCATTCTTACAAAGATTTAACCCGGGCAGGCGGCGCAAGGCGGCGAATCAGAGGTTTCGCAGCACGGGCGCCGCTTTGTGGCCAAGCACCCGCCAGGTGCCGGCAAGGCCGATGCCGACCGTGATCACCAGCGAAAAGGCAATCGTGGCGACCGCGACTTCCGGCATAAAATGCGACGGCAAGGTCATGATGCGCGCGACGACGAACAAGGCTGCGGCGCTGCCTGCGGCAAGCGCGAAGATCGCGGTGGCGAGCCCGATCAGCATGTATTCCAGCGAGAAGGCCGTTATAAGCGTGGTGCGCGTCGCGCCCAGCGTCTTCAGCACCACCGCGTCGTGGATGCGCGCCCGATTGCCGGCGGCAAGCGCGCCGGCAAGCACCAGGACCGAGGCAATCAGCGCCACGCCGGCCGCCGCCCGGATCGCCGTGCCGAGCTGGCCGACCAACCGGTTGACGATGTCGAGCGCGTCCTTGACCCGCACCGTCGTCACCGCCGGGAAAGCGCGGGTCACGGCATTGAGGACGCGCGCGTCGTCGGCGCTCGAAGCACTCTTTTCGGTGAGCGTCGCGATCCAGCCATGCGGGGCGCCAGCGAATGTGTTGGGCGAGAACACCATGACGAAATTGATGCCCATCGTCTCCCATTCGACCTGGCGGAAATTGGCGATCCGCGCCGTGACGTTGCGGCCGAGCACATTGACGGTGACGGTGTCGCCGAGCTTCAGCCCGATTTCCTTGCCCTCCTTGTCGGAAAACGAAACCAGCGGCTCGCCGGCATAATTGTCCGGCCACCATTTGCCCTCGGTCAGCGTCGCGTTTTCCGGCTGCCTGATATCATAGGTCAGGCCGCGATCTCCCTTCAGCACCCAGGCGCCTTCGGCCGGCACGTTGACCTTGTCGACATCGACGTCGTTGAGCGCCATCACCCGGCCCCGCAGCATCGGCACCTTGGCCAGCGTTCCCTGCGGCGCCTCCTTTGCGATCAGCGATGAGAAGGCATCGACTTCGCTGCCCTGGATGTCGACGAAGAAGAAGTTCGGCGCCCGCTCCGACAGGTTGCCGGAGATCTGGCGCCGGAGATTCCCGTCGATCAGCGCCAGCGTCACCAGGAGAGTCAGTCCAAGCCCCAGCGACAACACCACCGACGGCGTCAGCGCGCCGGGCCTGTGGATGTTGCCGATGGCGAGCCTGAGCGCGACAAAGCGCACGCGCGGGCTTTTCCTGGCTGCCCATTGCACCAGTCCGCCAACGAGACGCAGCACCAGGAAAGCAAAAATCGTGGCGCCGACGAAGATCGAGGCGATGCGCTGGTCGCCCGAAAACAGGATCGCCAGCGCCGCCAGGAAAAGCACGATGCCGAGCGCGCAAACGACATAGACGGGGCGCGGCAGTCCGCGGCCTTCCAGCCCCATCTCCCGGAACAGCGCGGTCGCCGGCACGTCACGGGCGCGGCCGAGCGGCAGCAGCGCGAAGGCGAGCGTCACAAGCAGGCCGAACAGCGCCGCCATGGCGAGCGCGCCGGGATAGAAGCCGCCTTGCGCCGGCACCGGAATGACGGACTGCAGGGCGGCACTTGCGACAAACGGCATCAGCGCGCCCAGCACCAGGCCGGCGCCGATGCCGAGCAGGGCGATGATCAGGATCTGCACGAGGTAGACGGCAAAGACGAAGCCGCCGGACGCCCCCAGGCTCTTGAAGGTGGCGATGACGCCGCGCTTGCCGTCGAGATAGGCCCGCACCGCATTGGCGACGCCGACGCCGCCGACCACCAGCGCGGTAAGCCCGACCAGCGTCAGGAATTGCGAGAAGCGTTCGATGTTGGAAGACAGCGCCGGTGCTGCGTTGCTGCGCGTGCGGATCGACCAGCCGGCCTCCGGGAAATCCTTGGTCGCCTGGTCCTGGACGGCCTTGAGCCGCGCCTCGTCGGCACCGGCGGGCAGCCGGACCTTGTAGGCGTTCTCGACCAGGCTGCCCGGCTGGATCAGCCCGCTGGCCGCGAGGCCCTCGGTCGAGATCATCAGCCTTGGCGCGAAGCCGAACCCGTCGGAAACAGCGTCGGGCTCGCTCACCAGCTTGGCGCGCAGTTCGAAGATGGCGGTGCCGAGTTTCAGCCGGTCGCCGATCTTGAGATGCAGCCGTTCGAACAAGAGGTCGGGTGCAGCGGCGCCGAAAACGCTGAACTGCCCGCCGAACAGTTCCTGCTTCGTCAGCGCCGGTTCGGTTTCCAGCGCGCCATAGAGCGGATAGGCCTCGTCGACCGCCTTGGCCTCGACCAGCGCCTGGTCGGATCCGTCGGCCAGGCGCGCCATCGAGCGCATGCCTGCGGTATGCGAAACGACGCCCAGCCCGTCGAGAAAGCCAAGCTCAGCCTGGTTGGCGTCGCGCTGGTTGATCTGGAAGCGAAGGTCGCCCCCGAGCAGCGTCTGGCCCTGATCGGCGACACCGGCGGTAATGGAGCGGGCCACCGAATTGACGCCGCCGATGGCCGCGACGCCGAGCGCTATGCAGGCGAGGAAAATAAGGAAGCCGGACAGGCCGCCACGCATCTCGCGCACAGAGAAGCGGATCGCAAGCTTCAAGGTCCGCGCCAGCGGCATCAGGCGGTGACCTTGACCGGCGCCGGCGCTTCGATCCGCCCGGAGCGCATCGATACCTGGCGCGAGCAGCGCGCCGCGAGCGCCGGATCATGGGTGACCAGCACCAGCGTCATGCCGCGCTCGGCGGCCTTCGCGAATAGAAGATCGGCGACCTGCCGCCCCGTCGCCTGGTCGAGATTGCCGGTCGGCTCGTCGGCGATCAGGATGCGCGGCGACGGTGCCAGCGCCCGGGCGATCGCCACGCGCTGCTGCTCGCCACCCGAGAGTTCGCCGGGGTAATGGGTGACGCGGTCGCTAAGGCCCACGGCCGCCAGTTCCCGCTCCGCCACCGAAAACGGATCGGCGTGGCCGGCCAGTTCCAGCGGCACCGCGACATTTTCGAGCGCGGTCATGTTGGGGATCAGGTGGAAGGACTGGAACACGATGCCAATGTTTCGGCCACGAAACGAAGCGGTCTGATCCTCGGTTTTGTCGTTGAGCAGCTCGCCGGCGATTCGTACCGTACCCGAGTCGACCCGCTCCAGCCCGGCCAGCACCATCAGCAATGTCGACTTGCCGGACCCCGACGGACCGACGATGCCCGTCGCCTCGCCGCGCGCCACTTCGAGGCTGACGCCCTTCAGCACATGGACGGAGGAAGCCCCTTCGCCGAGTGTCAGGGATACGTCTTTCAGCGCGATGACGGCTTCTGTCAAAATGAAAGCGTCCTATATGGAAAGGGAGGCTCTGCCTGTCGGAAGCCATCGCCGGAAGAATTCTCTGTCATATGGGGCCTGCCGCATGTCTTTCAAACGCCGCTTTGCCGCAGGCCTGATCGTTTTCCTCGCCATTTGCGGCGCCATTTCGTCGGCGCGCGCCGAGCCATTCAAGATCGTCGGCTTCGGTGACAGCCTGATGGCGGGGTTCGGTCTTGGGCCGGGTGAGGGCTTTACCGACAAATTGCAGGCCGCCCTTCGCGCCAGGGGCCATGACGTCGCCGTCGCCGATGCCGGGGTGTCGGGCGATACCTCCAGCGGCGGCCTGGCGCGGCTCGATTGGTCGGTGCCGGACGGGACGCAGCTTGTCATCCTCGAACTCGGCGCCAACGACATGCTGCGCGGCGTTTCACCCGACATCACCCGGAAGAACCTTGACGCGATGCTGGGCAAGCTCAAAGGGCGCAAGATCGCCGTGCTCCTGGCCGGCATGCGCGCCGCGCCCAATCTCGGCGCCGACTACCAGAGCGCCTTCGACGCCGTCTTTCCGGAACTCGCCGCGAAATACGGCGTTACGCTGTATCCGTTCTTTCTCGACGGCGTCGCCGGCCAGCCCAGTTTGCAACTCGGAGACGGCCTGCATCCGAACGCCAGAGGGGTCGATCAGATGGTCGAGCGCATCCTGCCGACGGTGGAGAAGGCCATCGCGGCGGTGCCGGGAGATTCATAACGTCCGATAAAGCCGCTTTCCGTTGGGGAAACGTTTAGCGAAGGTCTGCGACCAACAAACCACTTGCTCCATTTGATTATCGATGATTCGCTAGGGATGACAGTTCGATTCGAGGAAGGGAGGCTCTTCATGCCGCGTCTTTTCACCGCCCTCGAAATTCCGCGTGATGCCGCCCTTTCGCTGTCCCTGCTCCGGGGCGGCCTGCCCGGGGCCCGCTGGATCGACGTCGAAAATTACCATCTGACGCTGCGCTTCATCGGCGATGTCGAAGGCCATGTCGCCGACGAGATCGCCAATGCGCTCGACCGGGTGCAGCGACCGTCCTTCTCGCTGGCCCTGTCGGGTGTCGGCGCTTTCGGCCAGAAGAAGCCGCATGCGGTGTGGGCGGGCGCTTCCCCCTCGCCCGATCTGGCCGCCCTTCAGGCCGAGATCGAGCGCATTTGCCAACGGCTCGGCATTCCCGCCGATCCGCGCAAGTTCATGCCGCATGTGACGCTGGCGCGCCTGCGCAATTCGAGCCCGCTCGACGTCGCCCAATATCTGTCGGCGCGCGGCAATTTCTCGACGCTGCCGTTCCGCATCGGCCGCTTCGTCCTGATGTCGTCGCGTGATTCGGTCGGCGGCGGCCCTTATGTCGTCGAGGAAGCCTGGCCGCTGTCCGGCGTCGATACGCGCGCCGCAAGCCGTGTCGCCAGCGCCTCCGACGCCTCGCGGATCATGCGATAAACCGAAGCAAACGCTTCCCGGTCCCCATAATAGGGGTCCGGCACATCGCGTGGCCTTCCCTCGGCGAAGTCCAGGAACAGGTGGATGCGATCGCGCACTGCCGCCGGCGCCAGCGCCTTCAGGTCGTGGACGTTGGACCGGTCCATGCCGAAGATCAGGTCGAAGCGGTGAAAATCCTCCGGCACGATCTTGCGCGCCCGCTGCCGCGAGATGTCGATGCCGTGGCGCGACGCGATCGCAATCGAGCGCGGATCGGGAGCGGAGCCGACCTCCCAGCCACCGGTCGCGGCCGAATCGAGCACGATATCCCCGCCATATCCGCGCTCCGAAAGCACGGCGCGAAGGACGCCTTCCGCCAGCGGCGATCGACAGATGTTGCCGAGACAGACGAAAAGAATGGAATTTATGGGCTTCGCTATCATGGATCCGGCGCTATGCTGGCTACTCCAGCGCAATAGCACGGGAAGCGGACATGACGAGAGAGAAACTGGGCAGGGAAGCCGCCGAAGCAGCGCTTGCGGCGCTTGACGGCTGGGCGCTGGCAAAGGACGGCGCCTCGATCGCCCGCACCTTCACCTTCAAGAATTTCTCCGAAGCCTTCGCCTTCATGACCCGTGTCGCGCTGGCCGCCGAGAAGATGGACCATCATCCCGACTGGTCGAATGTCTACAAGACCGTCGACGTGACGTTGAACACGCATGACGCCGGCGGCGTCACGGCGCTCGATATCGAACTGGCCAAGAAGATGAACCGCTATTTCGGCGGCTGAGCGCGGACTGGCCATGCTCACGGGCCCGGCGCGGACCCGCCAAATCGGCGCCCGCATCTTGCAGCCGGGTTCGGCTTTCACCACATTTTGATCCGCGGGCATGCGCCAGTATGGGCATGGGACCCGCCGGGAGAGATTGATGGCGCAAGAATCCGGTTTTGACTTCTTCGGCTTTGGCGACAGACTGGGCGGCGAGGGCGAAGTGCGCGAAAAGTTCTGGCGCACTGCCAAGAAGGCCGCGCGGCAGATTCCGTTCATGGAAGACGTCGTCGCCGCCTATTACTGCGCCATGGACAAGAAAACGCCGCTGCGCGCCAAGGGCATATTGGTGGCCGCGCTCGGCTACTTCGTCCTGCCGGTCGACCTCATCCCCGACTTCATCTTCGGCCTCGGCTTCACCGACGACATCGCCGTGCTGACCGCCGCGATCACCGCCGTCAGCGCCCATATCACGCCGGCGCACCGGCAGGCCGCCAAGGACGCCATCGCCGACAAGGGCTAAAGTCCCGCCCGCCGAACCCGCCACGTCGGCTCAGCCCCTGGACAGGGGCGTTCAGCGGCGGGTCAAAAGTCAAACTCTTGCCGTTTTCGTGGCCTCCAAGTCGCCAAAGGGACGCCGTGCCGGCCGCTGACAAGGCGGCGGCGCGGAAATGGCGGCGGTTTCCTGGGGTGAAGGTCCTTTTCTCTTGGGAACTTCACCGTTTGGTAACCCAGATTAAATCAAAATGAAGCGACGGCAGGACGCCACGCGGCCCGCCTCCGCACCATTTGGAATACGGGAAAAACGATGCGCGGATTGATTGCACTAGTTTCGAGCCTGGTCCTGGCGGCCTCGGTAGCGCCGGCGCTGGCGCAGCAGGCGACCAAGATCGGCCAGCACAATGCCTGGGGCACCTACAGTTACCAGGCGTCGGGCGGCAAGGTCTGCTACGTGCTGACCGTGCCGACCGACAAGCAGCCGCCGACGCTCGACCATGGCGACATGTTCTTCTTCGTCAGCCAGCGGCCCGGCCAACAGGTATCCTATGAGCCGCAGTTCATCGCCGGCTACAATTTCCAGGAAGGCTCCAAGGCCACCGTCACCATCGACAAGAAGAGCTTCTCGATGTTCACGCGCGGAAAATCGGCCTGGGTCGAGAACGCCGCCGAGGAACCGGTGCTGATCGCGGCGATGAAGACCGGCACCGACATGAAGGTGTCGGCGAAGTCGGGCCGCGGCAATCCCACGAATTATGTCTTTTCGCTGAAGGGCATTTCGGCGGCGCTGTCCTCGATCGCCAAGTGCAAATAGGCTATCTTCGTTTTTGAACCAAAGGCCGGGCCGCAACCCCGGCCTTTTGCTTTTTCAGCCGTGGCCTGATTCCGGTGCGGCTTCCGCCCGCCGCCGCCGGATCGCTTCGGCGATGAAGACCCGCGACAGGGCGTGATAGAGCGGCTCGTGCGAAATCAGGCGCGCCGTGCCGTAACCCAGCATCGAGGCCAGCATCAGGCCGATGACATTGTCGTGATTGCCGGTCATTTCGAGGATGATGACGAAGGCCGTCATCGGCGCCTGTACCACGCCGGCGAAATAGCCGGCCATGCCGAGCAGCGCCGCGACGCCGGCGCCGCTGCCGAACACCAGGCCGAGCGAACTGCCGATACCGGCGCCGACCGCCAGCGAGGGCGCGAAGATGCCCCCGGGTATGCCTGAAATCATCGACAGCAGCCCGGCCGCGAATTTCTCGGCGAAGAAGAACCAGGGCAGCGGCGTGCCTTCGACCGCGCTGCGCGCCTGCGCGTAGCCGGTGCCGAAGGTCAGCCCGCCCGACGCGATGCCGATCACCGCCACCACCAGTCCGCAGACCGCCGCCACCAGCAGCGCGCGCCACAGCGGCTGCAGTGCGCTCCAGCGCCGGATACGCCGCGTCGCCTTCAACGCCAGCAACGAGAACAAGGCGCCAAAGCCGCCGCCGATGACGCCGCAGGCGATCACCAGCGGCCAGTCGACGGCAAACGAGATCGTCTCCTTGGACAGGCCGAAATAGGTGTAGTTGCCGAGCACGCCGAGCGAGGCGAGGCCGGCCAGGATGACCGCCGTCAGCACCAGCCCGTTGGTGCGCGCCTCATAGGTGCGGCCCATTTCCTCGATGGCAAAGACGATGCCGGCAAGCGGCGTGTTGAAGGCGGCGGCGATGCCGGCGGCCGATCCCGCCAGGATCAGGCCCCGCGCCTGCGCCATGCCGCCCCAGCGCGCCGCCTGCAGCATCAGCGACGCGCCGACCTGCACGGTCGGCCCCTCGCGGCCGATGGACGCACCGCAGAACAGGCCGACAAGGGTGAGCGCTATCTTGCCCGCCACCAGCCTGAGCGACAGGATATGGCTGCGGTCGTCGTCGTCGCGCAGGTGCCGGGCGGCGATCGCTTGCGGAATGCCGCTGCCTTGCGAGCCCGGAAAGAAGGCGTGCGCCAGCCACGCGCACAGGACAAAGCCGAGCGGCGTGATCGCCAGTGGCAGATAGAAGCGCCAGCCGCCATCATTGCCGATCACCACATGAAACAGCGCCTGTGCCTTGTCGGCCAGCACGGCAAACAACACGCTGATCAGGCCGATCGAGATCGCACCGGCCCAGAACACCAGGCGCGGCTGCCAGACGCGGCGCGAGGCCCACATGGCGCGCGAACGCCGCAGCATGGGATGTCTTCGCGATTGGCCGGCCATGTCTGTCCTCGCGGGGAAAACCCAGCCCTAACACAGGCATGACACCGATCAAGCAAGAGTCTGACGATCGGCCGGGATCAACGGGCCGCGGTGTTGGGCGTCCGCTCGTGAGGATGATCCAGAGAGCGCCTCCGTCAATCGAAGTGAAAGCTCCGCGACCCGCCGACCTCCAGGCCGGCGGGCAATCGTTGCGAGATCGTCACATGGCCATTTTTTCACATTCGGCCTGGGCCTTCTTGGTCGACGTGTCGATCATATACGCCTTGCCCTTGGCGTCGGTCATTATCATCATGCAGTGCTTGATCGGCTTGGCCATCTTCATCATATCGGCGCCCATCTTCGCGTCCGGCATCATGGTGCCCATGTGCCCGTCCGGCATGATCGCCGTTACTTGCCCACCTTTCATCATGGTCATGGTGCCCATCGTGTCCTCGGCGAACGCCTGCGAGGCGCACAGGGCGGCGAGGCCGGCAATGACGGCGAGCTTGATCGATTTCATTCCGCATACTCCCATTGTGCAGGGGCACAGTTGCCCCACTCTGGGTTCGCGGATGGCGCGCCGGCCGTTACGCTGACACGAATATGTGATCGATCGCGCACTGGGGGAGCACCACTGCCCGGCGGCGGGACAGGCCGCCCGATCGCCCGCGGCATGACTCTGCCGCCAAGCTGTGCTATGCGCCCCGCTTGAGATCAGGCACGATGGATGAAATCGGCCGTAAACCGCTTATATCTGTGCAACCATGACCCTTTCACTCGACCTCACCGCCGAAGGTGCCCGTGACGCCTTGCGTACCCGCGCCATGCCGGCCGAAAAACCGTCGCTGATTGGCCTGACACGGGCCGAGCTCGCGGAGGCCCTGGTCGCTGCAGGCATCGTGCCGGAGCGTCAGGCAAAAATGCGCGCACAGCAGCTCTGGCACTGGATGTATGTACGCGGCGTTTCCGACTTCGCCGGCATGTTCAACATCTCCAAGGACCTACGCGCCGAGCTCGACAGGCATTTCACCGTCGCCCGGCCCGAGATTGTAGAGGAGCAGATTTCCGCCGACGGCACGCGAAAGTGGCTGTTCCGCTTTCCGCCGCGCGGCGCCGGCCGGCCGGTCGAGATCGAAACCGTCTATATCCCCGAGGAAGGCCGCGGCACGCTCTGCATCTCCTCGCAGGTCGGCTGCACGCTGACCTGCTCGTTCTGCCACACCGGCACGCAGAAGCTGGTGCGCAATTTGACGGCTGAGGAAATCCTCGCCCAGTTGCTCACCGCCCGCGACCGGCTTGGCGACTTCCCCGACCGCGGCACGCCGGATGGCGCCATCGTGCCCGCCGAGGGCCGGAAAGTATCCAACGTCGTCATGATGGGCATGGGCGAGCCGCTCTATAATTTCGAGGCGGTCAAGAAGGCGCTGCTGATCGCCTCCGACGGCGACGGACTTTCCCTGTCGAAGCGCCGCATCACGCTGTCGACCTCCGGCGTCGTGCCGGAGATTTTCCGCACCGGCGAGGAGATCGGCGTCATGCTGGCGATCTCGCTGCATGCCACCAATGACGACCTGCGCGACCTCTTGGTGCCGATCAACAAGAAGTATCCGCTCAAGGAGCTGATCGCCGCCTGCCGCGCCTATCCCGGCCTGTCCAACGCTAGGCGCATCACCTTCGAATATGTGATGCTGAAGGACGTCAACGATTCCATCGAGGACGCCAAGGGGCTGATCAAGCTGCTCAAGGGCATTCCGGCCAAGATCAACCTGATCCCGTTCAACCCGTGGCCTGGCACCAACTACCAGTGCTCGGACTGGGAGACGATCGAGAAGTTCGCCGACTATATCAACAATGCCGGCTATGCCTCGCCGATCCGCACGCCGCGCGGCCGCGACATCCTGGCCGCCTGCGGCCAGCTGAAGTCGGAATCGGAGCGCATGCGCAAGGTCGACCGGCTGGCGCTGGAAGCCATGATGATCGCGGGGCACGGCGAGGTGTGAGCCGTCTCGTCGCCTGCTCGAAGCGCTTCGCCATCATAACAGTCGGCTACGTCGCCGCTGTGCTCACCTCCATCCTGGTGCCGGTGCTGCTGATCGTTCTTCTGGCCGGGATCGAGGACGGCAACTGGTCGATCATTTTCACATTCGACTGGCTGGCCTCCTTCCCGCTCGCCGTGTTGACCGTGGCGATCTGCGCGCTGCTGATCGTCGGCCCAGCGATCTTCGTCGCCGAACGGCTGGCGCTGCGAGGATGGTTCTACTTTGCCGTCACGGGCGCGGTCACGTCGATCGCCTTCGGTGTTTTTGTCCCAGGCTCCGCCGGCGGCTTCGTTTTCAATCCGGGCTTCCTCGGTTTTCTGGCCGCGGCCGGTATTGCCGCCGGCTGGGTCTACTGGCTTCTGGCTGGACACAAGTCCGGTCATCTCACGGGCCGTGATCCCTGATGAACCGTCTCGTCGCCTATATCGTGCGCTTCGCCGTCATCCTATTCGGCTACACCATCGCCTCGCTGGCGGCGAGCGCCTTCCTCAACATCCTGTTCCTGGCCTCGCTCGGTTACGCGCCGGCGCAAGCCCATCCGGCGGCGACGGCATCGCTCTATTTTTCAATTCCTTTCGTCGCCCTGTTTGTCGCTTATTTCGGCTTCATGCCGGCCGCGGTCGTCATCCTGATTGCCGAAATCCTCGGCCGGCGCGACTGGCTGTTCTACGCGCTGGCGGGCGCGCTGGTGTCGGGGGTTTTCCTGGGCCTCGTCGACAATATCCGCGATTCCGCTTTTGCCGTCACCGAGACCAGCGCGATCATGGCGGTGCTCGGTGGTGGCATGGTCGGCGGCATCTTCTATTGGCTCAGCGCCGGCCGCTGGGCCGGAAGCTGGTGGAAGGACGAGAAAGCTCCTACTTCGCCTGGGCCGTCAGGATCTTGAGCGCGAAGGCCGAGAACACGCCGGCGAAGAGATAGTCGACCACCCGCGTCACGCGTGGGCTGGCCTTCATCGCCGCCGAGAATTTTTCCGCCGCCAGCACCATGGGTGCCGTCACCGGGATCGACAGCACAATGAACATGGAGCCAAGGAAGAACAGCTTCCCGGGCGCATTCGGATCGTGCGCGGACACGAATTGCGGCAGGAAGGTCATGAAGAACAGGATGATCTTCGGATTGAGCAAGTTGACGCCAAGCCCCGCGGCCCAACTGCGCAGCAGCGAGATCTGCGGGCCCGTCTTCTTTTCCGGCGAAAAGGCCGAGCCCTTGGCGATCGCCTGCCAGGCCAGGAAGACGAGATAGCCGGCGCCAAAGATCTTCAGCACGAAGAAAGCCATAGGCGAGGCGACGATCAGCGCCGAGACGCCGACCACCACCAGCGTGGTGTGGATCAGCGTGCCGCACAGCGCGCCGGCCATCGAGGCAAAGCCGGTGGCCCGACCCTGGCTCAGCGTGCGCGACACGAACAGCGTCATGTCAGGGCCTGGCGTGATCGCCAGGATCACGGTGGCGATGGCGAACTGGACCAGCGTGGCGGTGTCGGGAATGAAGGACATGGGCAGGCCTTTGGGTTGGGGACGTCAGGCTATAGAGGATGCCGCCCCTTCTTGCCAGCGGCCGAACGGCAAGCGTGCTGATCCAGCCCTGCTCGATCCTGGGTCACCCACCTGCCTCGTGTTCATCCCTTGCGCAGCCTGGAAGCGGCGTGATACCTCGCGCGCCTAGAACTCCTGTCGTGGAACTGCCAAATGTCCAAGATCAAAGACGTCAAGAAGGTCGTGCTCGCTTATTCCGGCGGCCTCGACACATCCATCATCCTGAAATGGCTACAGACCGAACTCGGCGCCGAAGTCGTGACCTTCACCGCCGATCTCGGCCAGGGCGGCGAGCTGGAGCCGGCGCGCCGCAAGGCCGAGATGATGGGCATCAAGGACATCCGCGTCGTCGACGTGCGCGAGGAATTCGTATCCGACTTCGTCTTCCCGATGTTCCGCGCCAACACCGTCTATGAAGGCACCTATCTGCTGGGAACCTCGATCGCACGGCCGCTGATTTCCAAGCACCTGGTCGAGATCGCCAGGGAGACCGGCGCCGACGCGATTGCCCATGGCGCCACCGGCAAGGGCAACGACCAGGTTCGCTTCGAGCTTTCCGCCTACGCGCTCAACCCCGACATCAAGGTCATCGCGCCGTGGCGCGACTGGTCGTTCAAGTCGCGCACCGACCTGATGAACTTCGCCGAACAGCACCAGATCCCGGTGCCGAAGGACAAGAAGGGCGATGCGCCGTTCTCGGTCGACGCAAATCTGCTGCACTCCTCGTCCGAGGGCAAGGTGCTGGAGGATCCATGGGTGGAACCGCCGGAATTCGTGCATCAGCGCACCGTGTCGCCAATGGACGCGCCGGATGCCGTCACCGAGATCGAGATCGAGTTCCTGAAGGGCGACCCGGTCGCTCTCAACGGCAAGAAACTGTCGCCGGCGACCATGCTGGCCGCCCTCAACGATCTCGGCCGTGATAATGGCATCGGCCGGCTCGACCTTGTCGAGAACCGTTTCGTCGGCATGAAATCGCGGGGCGTGTATGAGACGCCCGGCGGCGCCATCCTGATCGTGGCCCATCGCGCCATCGAATCGATCACGCTCGACCGCGGTGCCGCGCACCTCAAGGACGAGTTCATGCCGCGCTATGCCGAGCTCATCTACAACGGCTTCTGGTTCTCGCCCGAGCGCCTGATGCTGCAGGCGATGATCGACAAGAGCCAGGAAGACGTCGAAGGCATGGTGCGGCTGAAGCTCTACAAGGGCAATGTCATGGTCACCGGCCGCAAGTCTGGGAAGACGCTCTATTCCGACGCGCTGGTCACCTTCGAGGATGACCGTGGCGCCTACGACCAGAAGGACGCTGCCGGCTTCATCCGCCTCAATGCGCTGAGGCTGCGGACATTGGCCGCGCGCAACCGCAACAGCTAGACGGAATGCGCTGTCCCGGTCGATGCCTGGTGCCGCTGGGCGGCAGGAACCGCGTCCCGCCAACTCGTTAATTGTCGATGTTGGCGCCGCCCCTCATTGCCCTGCCGGGCATTTCTCCCCGTATAGTGACGGGGAGAAAAACGCCATAATCAACGCTTTCGTCAATCGCCAGCGCTGCAGAACGAGCGCCAACATCGCCGCAAATCCCTTCTCCCCGTCACTATACGGGGAGAAGGTGCCGGCAGGCGGATGAGGGGCAGCGCAAACGCTCGAAGAGAGCCCGTGACCGGGCTCGCCATCGAGATGTTGCTTAGACACAACTCCTGACGGAAATCGTTTCACACCTTCCCTGGAATTGTTGAGAGATTTCGATCAGTCGGCGTCGATCGCGGTGGCGATGCGGGCGATGGCCTGCTGATAGACGCTTGCGGAATTCCAGCCGGCGATCGCGCCTATATTCGACTGCGCGCTGGCGCCAGCCCGCCAGCCGTGACCCTTGAGGAAGTTGGCGGTGGAGGCCAAAGCGGTGGCCTTGTCGCGCAGGTTTCCGCTGCCGACCGCATATTTCAGGACGTTTCCGGGCAGGAACTGCGTGTGGCCGATCTCACCATGCATGGCGCCGACCGACGAGGCGGTCAACGCGCCGCGATCAACCAGCTTCAGGGCCGCGATGGCGTGCGGGTGAAAATAGTCGGGGCGGCGGCAATCATAGGCAAGCGTCAAAATGGCGGAGACCGTGTTCTGGTTGCCCATCGAGGCGCCGAAGCCGGTCTCCATGCCCCAGATGGCGAGCAGCACGCCCGGCGACACGCCGTAGTTCTGTTCGATCTGGTTGAACAGCGCCGCGTTCGACTTCTTCAGCGAACGGCCCTTGGAAATAATAGCGGACCCGCCACGGCGCTTCATGAAATCGTCCACCGAGCCGCTGAACGCCTTGTGGATAGCGCGGTCGGCGGAGATGGTCCTTGTTGCATAGGTCGCGCCGGCCAGAGCGGCCAGCCCCCTCGACCCGACACCTTCGGACTTGGCCTCGGCGGCGAAATCCTGTTTCCAGGCATCGAAGCCGGCGCCGGTCTTGCCGCAGCTGGCCGCCGCTTGCGCGCCCGTTGCCAGCCCCAGCACCGCCACCACCGCGGCTGCTAAAATCCTACCCTTGGCAAGAAATGCCATGTTGTTCTCCTGGTTGCCTGATTCACGTCCCGATTGCGAATTTGCCAGCGAAAGGCACATTTGTCACCGTCTGTGGCGCGATGCTGGCGAATGCCGGGGAATTTGCCTACGATCAAGTGATTATTATGGCGAGGCCATGCATGAAAGACGTTGATGCCGGCCGTGGACCGCATCGGAGCGCCTGGACCAGCGAAGCGAGATAGTCTCGCCGGACCGCGGAACACCGGCCGGTGGCTCGCGTTTGGGCACGGGCCGCCATGCATCCTGTGCCCTTCTGATGAATTGAGACCGAGATGAAACTTTTCGACTGCCCGCATTGCGGCCACCGTCTCTATTTCGAGAACGCCCAGTGCCTGAACTGCAGCAGTCTCGTGCTCTATGATCCTGAGCGCGCGCGCTTTGTCCTGTCCGGCGTCGACGGCGCCATCCAGTGCACCAATGCCGACGAATGCGCCTGCAACTGGATGGCCGAGCCGGGGCAGGTCTTCTGCCGTGCCTGCGTGCTGAACCAGCTGATCCCCGACCTCTCGGTCGACGGCAACCGCCGCCGCTGGATCCGCGTCGAGGCGGCGAAGAAGCGCGCCATCTATTCGCTGCTCGCCTTCGGCCTTCCGGTGGCGCCCAAGCAAAGCCCGACGGACGAGATCGGGCTGGCCTTCGACTTCCTCGCCGATCCGATCGGCGGTGGCCCGGGCGGCGAACGGATTCTCACCGGCCACGACAATGGCCTGATCACGCTGAACGTCGCCGAGGCCGATTCAGCCGAGCGCGAAAAACGTCGCGTCGAGATGGGCGAGAACTACCGCACGCTGCTCGGCCATTTCCGCCACGAGCTCGGCCATTATTACTGGGACCGCCTGATCCGCGACGATCCGCAAGGGCTGGAAGCGTTCCGCGCTTTGTTCGGCGACGAACGCGCCGACTACGAACAGGCGCTGAAGGCCTACTACGCCAATGGCGCCGCGCCCGACTGGCAGCAAGACCACATCTCGGCCTACGCCACCTCGCATCCGTGGGAGGACTGGGCCGAGACCTGGGCTCACCATCTGCACATCACCGACACGCTGGAGATGGTCCATGCGTTGAACTTCCCGCTCGGCCGGCTGGAGACGGTGGAGGCGGCCGAACTGCCCCGGGGCGATACTGGTGGCGGGCTGCAGGCAGCGCCGTCGGAGCCTGCAAAGACGCCCGAGCCCTTCGACAAGATTCTTGCCCGCTGGCTGGTGCTGTCGGAAGCCTCCAATTCGATCAACCGCTGCATGGGCCTGCCCGACCTCTACCCCTTCGTCATTTCGGACGTGACGGCGCAGAAACTGGCCTTTGTTCACGATCTTGTGACCAGCTTGCCGAAAGACACGGGAAATCGTGAGTTGGCTCGCGCGTTTTAACCGGAACGCATGCGCCGCTGCCCCGTTTTCACAGCCGAGGGATCACGAAAACGGAGAGAAACCATGAAATCCGTATTGTTTCCCGCAATCGCCGGAGTGTTCACCATGATGTCGGGCGCCGCATTGGCGGACACCGCCGTATCGGCGGTCACCGATCTCAACGTGCGCGCTGGCCCGGGTCCGCAATATCCGGTGATCGGCGTGCTGGCCGCCGGCCAGTCGGCGACGCTCAATGGCTGCATCGAAAACAGCAAATGGTGCACGATCGCAGAAGCCGGCGGCCAGGGCTGGGTCTATTCCGACTACGTCACCGCCGATTTCGGCGGCAGCCGCGTGGTGCTGACGCAGCGTCGCTCCGCCGTTGCCGTCGTCTCGCCGCCGGACGACATCGGCAACTATTCCACCGAGTACACCGGAGCGATCGTCACCGGCGAGCCGATCGACACCGTCGTCCGGCCTCCGGCCGAGGTCAGGACCTACGTCGACACCCATCGCCTCGACCCCGTCTATCTCGAAGGCGAGGTGGTGACCGGCGCAACCCTGCCCGACACCGTGGAGTTGCGCGAAATTCCCGACTACAAGTATCGCTATGTCTACGTGAACGGTCAGCCGACGCTGGTCGACCCGCAGACCCGGCGCATCATGTACGTGGTGCGTTGACAGAGGCCAGA
This sequence comes from Mesorhizobium sp. B2-5-4, assembly GCF_006441095.1. Taxonomy (NCBI): domain Bacteria; kingdom Pseudomonadati; phylum Pseudomonadota; class Alphaproteobacteria; order Hyphomicrobiales; family Phyllobacteriaceae; genus Mesorhizobium; species Mesorhizobium sp. B2-5-4. The sequence goes on from NZ_VFUR01000020.1 coordinate 26,213, forward strand.
GGTCGCCGAAGCGGCGGCTGACGACACTAGGAAGACCGTGCCGGCACCGGACGGCGCTTGGGTGCCGCACGATCCGTTTGCGATATCGATTCCGATTCCCGAGGCCATCGGCTAGATCAAGGACAGCTGGATCAAGCAGCGATGGATTCGGATCGAGGACAAGCGTGACAATCGACGACACTGCCTTCGAGCGCTATCGCAACACGCCGAACGCCAGGACGACTTTGTTGCGTCTATTTCTGGGGACGCTGATCGTCGTCCTGCTCTGGGGCGCCACCACCGCGGCCGTGCTGTTGGGTGGCACACATGTCTACTTCGCCTGGCAGGTGACGGCTTCGCCATATGGCATGGAGGGTTTTCTCGCCTCGCCCATTGGCATCGTCTGCGCGCTCACCTCCTTCGCCGGGATCTGGATCGGTCTGTGGATCGCGATGCGCTGGGTGCATGACGAGCCGCTGTCGGCCCTCCTCGGCACCGGCCGCCGCGTATCGCGACCGGACTTCCTCAAGGGTCTGATCGCGGTGCTGATCACCTCGGCTTTGTCCGAAATCCTGCTCTATTTGCTAGCGCCGGGGATCGCTCGCGGCACGATCAGCCTGTCGTCCTGGCTGCTGTTCGCGATCCCGATCGTCGCGCTCACCTTGCTGCAGACCTCGTCGGAAGAGGTGCTGTTTCGCGGCTATCTGCTGCGCGGCCTCGCCAGCCGGTTCCGCAGCCCTTTCATCTGGGCGCTGCTGCCCGGCCTGCTGTTCACCTCGCTGCACTGGAGCGGCGGTTCGTCGGCCGCCATCAATGCCTGCGTGCTGGTTTCGATCGCCGCTTTCGCGCTGCTTCTGACACTCATGGTCTACGCCACCGGCAATCTCGGCGCAGCACTTGGCGCCCATCTCGGCAACAACCTCACCGGCTTCCTGCTGATCTCGCATCAGCAGAGCTACAATTCCTTCGCCTTGTTCACCGCCAAGCCGCTCGAAGGGTCGGGATGGATGATGTCGGATGCAATTCTCATCGCCCTCATCGGCATCGCCTGCAGCTTGCTGACGATTGCTCTATTGCTGCACCCACGCTCGCCGCTCAGGGTCTCGGCCGAGGTCCCGAACGCCGTGGGTACGGCCTGATCGCGGTCCGGGAAACGGCGCGACACCGGCCTTGCCTTGACTCTCGCGTCGATTTCCTGTCTACAGCCCACCAATTCCGCGACGAGTATCCCTCCGAGCAAGCCGACCAGGACGCCGAAGCCTCTTGAGGCCAAGTGCTGTAAACAGATCCTGGAGGCCAACACCCGGCAGCGCTGTGCGCCCCCGGGTGCTTTTTGGTTTTGGGCTTTTGCTTGGACTGGCTTTTGCTTGGAGACTGGGCGCGAACGCATTACCTCTCGGGCACCATCCGGGTGCCAGGGAAAGGAAAACGAATGTTTGAATCGCTGCAGCAGCGCACAAGAGGCGTGGAGGGCCATCGGCCCGACAGGGATCACTATGATTCCAAGGCGCTCTCGCGCGGTGGGTTGATCAATGTTTGAGTCCCTGCAAGAGCGCCTTGGCTCCATCCTGAACGGCCTGACCGGCCGCGGCGCGCTTTCCGAGGCTGATGTCTCGGCGGCGTTGCGTGAGGTGCGCCGTGCGCTGCTCGAGGCCGACGTGGCGCTGGAGGTCGTGCGTTCCTTCACCGACAAGGTGCGCGAGAAGGCCGTCGGCGCCGCCGTGCTGAAGTCGATCAAGCCCGGACAGATGGTCGTCAAGATCGTCCATGACGAGCTGGTCGACATGCTGGGCGCCGAGGGCGTCGCCATCGACCTCAACGCGCCTGCTCCGGTCGTCGTCATGATGGTCGGCCTGCAGGGCTCCGGAAAGACGACGACTTCGGCCAAGATCGCCAAGCGCCTGACCGAGCGGCAGAACAAGAAGGTCCTGATGGCCTCGCTCGACACGCGGCGCCCCGCCGCGCAGGAGCAGTTGCGCCAGCTCGGCGAGCAGGTCAAGGTCGCGACGCTGCCTGTGATAGCAGGCCAGAACCCGGTCGATATCGCTAGGCGCGCCGTGCAGGCGGCCAAGCTCGGCGGCCATGACGTCGTCATCCTCGACACCGCCGGCCGCACCCATATCGACGAGCCGCTGATGGTCGAGATGGCCGAAATCAAGAAGGTGTCGAGCCCGCACGAGATCCTGCTGGTCGCGGATTCGCTGACCGGCCAGGACGCCGTCAACCTGGCGAAAAGCTTCGACGAGCGCGTCGGCATCACCGGCCTGGTGCTGACCCGCATGGACGGCGACGGCCGTGGCGGTGCCGCGCTATCGATGCGCGCCGTCACCGGCAAGCCGATCAAGCTGATCGGCACCGGCGAAAAGATGGACGGGCTGGAGGAATTCCACCCCAAGCGCATCGCCGACCGCATCCTGGGCATGGGCGACATCGTCTCGCTCGTCGAGAAGGCGGCGGAAAACATCGACGCCGAGCAGGCGGCGGCGATGGCCAAGAAGATGCAGTCGGGCAAGTTCGACCTGAACGACCTCGCCCAGCAGCTTCAGCAGATGTCGAAGATGGGCGGCATGGGCGGCATCATGGGCATGATGCCCGGCATGGGCAAGATGAAGGACCAGATGGCCGCCGCCGGCCTCGACGACAAGATGTTCGGCCGCCAGCTCGCCATCATCTCCTCGATGACCAAGGCCGAGCGCGCCAATCCCGATATACTGAAACACTCGCGCAAGAAGCGCATCGCCGCCGGCTCCGGCACCGATGCGGCCGAGATCAACAAGCTCTTGAAGATGCATCGCGGCATGGCCGACATGATGAAGGCGATGGGTGGCAAGGGCAAAGGCGGCGGGCTGATGCGCGGCATGATGGGCGGCCTCGCCTCCAAGATGGGCCTTGGCGGCATGGTGCCCGGGGGCGGCATGATGGGCGGTGGCATGCCCGACCTGTCGAAGATGGATCCCAAGCAGCTCGAAGCCTTGCAGAAACAGGCGCAGGCCGCCGGCCTCGGTGGCATGAAGGGCTTGCCCGCCCCAGGCGGCGGCTTGCCCGGCCTGCCTGGCGGCATGAAGCTTCCCGGCCTTGGCGGTGGTGGCGGCCTGCCCGGTCTCGGCAAGAAAAAGTGAGGACGCTATGAACGAAGAAAAGGACATGGCCGACGCCCGCACCATCCTGGCCGGCTATCGCGCCTCGATCGACAACATCGATGCCGCCCTCATCCATATGCTGGCCGAGCGCTTCCGCTGCACCAAAGCGGTCGGCATGCTCAAGGCCGAGCATGGCCTGCCGCCGGCCGACCCGGCGCGCGAGCAGCAGCAGATCGCCCGTCTTCGCCAGCTTGCGAAAGATGCGCATCTCGACCCGGATTTCGCGGAAAAATTCCTCAACTTCGTCGTCCGCGAAGTGATCCGGCACCACGAACAGATCGCCGCTGCCAACGGCGTGACGAAAACCGGCTGACAACCAGCCTGAACAATCAACGAAATCAGAGCTTTTAGGAGAAAAGAAAATGGCACTGAAGATCAGACTGGCCCGTGCGGGCTCGAAGAAGCGTCCTTACTACCACGTCGTCGTCGCCGACGCCCGTTCGCCCCGCGACGGCCGGTTCATCGAGTCGCTCGGCTCGTGGAACCCGCTGCTGCCGAAGGACGGCGAACGCATCAAGGTTGACGCCGACCGCGTCAAGCATTGGCTGTCGCACGGCGCCCAGCCGACCGACCGCGTTCTGCGCTTCCTCGATGAAGCCGGCCTTGCCAAGCGCGAAGCCCGCTCCAACCCGAAGAAGGCCGAGCCCGGCAAGAAGGCGCAAGAACGCGCCGCCCTGCTGAAGAAGGCCCAGGACGACGCCGCTGCCGCCGTCGCCGCGGCCGCTGCCGCACCAGCCGAAGCGGAAGCCGCCACCGCCGAGTAATCGCTTCCTATTCCTTGCGCAAACAGAACGGCGGGCCTGTGCCCGCCGTTTTGCTGTTTGCAATTGTCACTCACCTGCCCTTTGCTGTTTCCTTGGGAAAGCTTCTGATTTTTCCTTGGGAAAGCTTCTGATTTCCGGCTGAGGATCGGATGGACGAACGAGCAGTCGCGGAGGAAATCCTGTCCGGCGGCGTCGCCGGAACCCTGTTGCGATGCGTCGATGCCACGACAGGTGTCGTGGTGTTGAGCGGATCGAGCGGCCGCGTCGATGTCGAGCGCGCACGACTGTTTGCCGATGTGGGCGTCTCTGCCCTTGCCCTCCGCTGGTTCGGCGGCGAAGGCCAGGTCCCAGGCATATGCGAAATCCCCCTGGAGACGTTTTTCGCCGCGACCGACTGGCTTGTCGGATTGGGGTGCCGGCGCATCGTCTATGTCGGCACATCCAAGGGCGCCGAGGCATCCTTGCTCGCGGCAGCGCATGACCCGCGCATCGATGCCGTGGTCGCGATCAGCCCGACATCGGTGGTCTGGGGCAACATCGGGCCGGGCCGCGACGGCATCAGTTGGCCCGAGCGGTCGTCATGGACGCTGAACGGGGTTCCATGCCCGTTTGTTCCAACCGACCCGGATTGGAAGGCATGCTACCTCGATGGCCTTGTGTCCTATCGAGGGCTTTTCGAACACTGCCTGGCAAGATTCAAACAGGAAGCGGACAGGGCCGCCATTCCCGTCGAGGTTATTTCGGCGGAGATCGTGCTGGTCGCGGGCGGCGGCGACGCCCTGTGGCCATCCCTGGATTTTGCTCGATCGATCGTCCGGCGTCGAAAAGACGCCGGAAAGGCCACGCGCCTCGTTTCGGCTCCCGACGCCGGCCACCGCATTCTCCTGCCGGGTGAAAACACGCCGCGCTCAAGCTCGCATGCCCATGGCGGCAATGACCGCGCCGACGCGGGTTTGGGGCGGGACGCCTGGCGATACGTCCGGGAGCTCCTGTAGCGCGCGCCGTGATAGTGCCTCAAACGAGTTGCAGCCAATTCATCGATCGAAAACGGCGGGTCAAAAGCCCGCCGTTTGCTCTTCATTTTTGGCATGCGGTCGTTCAATAACCGCTTGGGCAGCGATCGACATAGGTATGGCCATTGCGGTCGCGATAGCGGCAACGGCCCGGTTCGCTGGCCCGGCCGATCAGCGCACCGGCTACGGCCCCGACGGCACCGCCGACAACCGCGCCTTGCACCGGATTATTGGCGACCGCCGCGCCAACCGCGGCACCGCCGAGGCCACCGACGGCAGCACCTTTTTCCGTTTGCGAACAGGCGCCGAGCGCCGTCGTCAGTACCAGAATAGTCAGGATTCTCTTCATTTGTCGTTCCTCTCACATGCGGATCGCCGTCTCGCCGCCAAATCCCTAACTCTCAGACGGCTAATTTGATCCCGAGAAGAATGAAGATCGCGACGACACCTGGCAGCGATTGGCGCGGAACGGCTACCGGCTGAACGGGATCAGAGCGCGCACTTTGGGGTCACGCAGATAGAGGCCGCCCCAAAGGATGATGCCGAGATAGACGCCGAACAGCGTGTGCGAAAACAGCGGACTGCCGATACGCGCATTGGTGGCGATGGCGCCGCCCATATAGGCGGTGAGCAGGATGGCGCCGAGCGCGGAGGTGCGCGGCAGGGTGTAGAGCGCGGTCGAGACCAGGCCGATGATGCCCAGCATGCGCGCGACATTGGCGTCGGCCGGCCAGCCGAGCGGCACCATCGTCTGGGTGACGATATCGAGCGGTGGCAGCTTGATGGCGCCGTCGAAGATCATGAACAGGATGATGAGGCCGCTGAGCACGCGGCCGGTCCACAGGGCGCCGGACGAGACAGGCGCGGTTTGAGAAATGCTCATTGGTGGTCCCTCCTGATGGTTAGCCCCGTGTTCAGCGGGATCGAACCAAGGACGTGCCGTGAGGCGGCGATCCGACACGTGTCTGGATTTGTCTTGGCGCCGATTTCCACCATGCTGCGACTCTGCTGCCAGCAGAGCTATCGGCATTCGTCCATGGCGGGCTATTGAGGAGCGGGCAGTGCACCAGGCGAGACGACAAATGACCGGCGAGACCGATCTGAGGACATTGTTGGCGTCGATGACGCCGGAATTGCTTGATGGCACCTATGTCTTTGCCACGCTGGCGCCGCACGTGCCGCAGCCCGAAGGCCTGGAGCCGGTGATGGTGTTTCGCGAGCGCGAGGGTACGACGCTGATCGTGACCGAGGAAGCCGCCCGGACCACGGGGCTGGAGGCTTCGTTCCGCTGCCGGATGATCACGCTGAACATCCACTCATCGCTCGAAGCCGTCGGCTTCCTCGCCGCCATCACCGCACGCCTCGCCGCCGCCGGCATGGGCGTCAATCCAGTCTCGGGGTTTTACCACGACCATCTGTTTGTGCCGGCCGGGCGGGCGGAGGAGGCGATGGCGGTGCTGCGCGAACTGAGTATGGATAGCGCGAGTTGAAATCGGCGCAGAGCGGCTTTGACGGCTAATCTCATGACTCGGCAGTGCCAAATCGGTATGGCCGGCGCTGCCCCTCATCCGCCCTTCGGGCACCTTCTCCCCGTAAACGGGGAGAAGGAAAGGCATCCGGCCGAAAGGCCAAGCCCGCGACGGCGGGCCGCCGGTCGTCCGGCGCCCTCGCGGAGGGCCCGCCGCGGCAGCGGCGATACGGCCCGTGAGCGAAAACTAAGCCGCCTTCTTCTTCGGCTGGATCAACCCGCGTTCGACCAGCAGTTCGGCGATCTGCACCGCGTTCAACGCCGCGCCCTTGCGCAGGTTGTCGGAGACGATCCACATCGACAGGCCGTTGTCGACGGTCGAATCCTCGCGGATGCGCGAGATGAAGGTGGCATCCTCGCCGGCTGATTCCAGCGGCGTGATGTAGCCGCCATCCTCGCGCTTGTCCAAGACCTGGCAGCCAGGCGCTTCACGCAGGATGTCGCGCGCCTCGTCGGCGGTGATCGGCTTCTCGAACTCGATGTTGACCGCTTCCGAATGGCCGATGAACACCGGCACGCGCACGCAGGTCGCCGTCAGCTTGATCTTGGGGTCGAGCATCTTCTTGGTCTCGGCAACCATCTTCCACTCTTCTTTGGTGAAGCCGTCGTCGAGGAAGACATCGATATGCGGGATGACGTTGAAGGCGATGCGTTTGGTGAACTTCTTGACGTCGACCTGGTCGGCGACGAACACGGCGCGCGTCTGCGTGAACAGTTCGTCCATGCCTTCCTTGCCGGCGCCGGATACAGACTGGTAGGTGGCGACGACGACGCGCTTGATGGTGGCGGCATCATGCAGCGGCTTCAACGCCACGACGAGCTGCGCCGTCGAGCAGTTCGGGTTGGCGATGATGTTCTTGCGCGTGAACAGCGAGATCGCGTCCGGGTTCACCTCGGGCACGATCAGCGGCACGTCCTGGTCGTAGCGGAAGGCCGATGAATTATCGATGACGACGCAGCCCTGCTTGCCGATCTTCGGCGACCACTCCTTGGAGACGTTGCCGCCGGCCGACATGATGCAGATGTCGGTGTCGGAAAAATCATACTGGTCGAGCGGCCTGACCTTCAGCGTGCGGTCGCCGAACGACACTTCCGTGCCCATGCTGCGCCGCGAGGCGAGCGCCACGACTTCGCTGACCGGAAAGCCGCGCTCTTCCAGAATGTTGAGCATTTCCCGGCCCACATTGCCCGTGGCGCCGACGACTGCAACCTTGAAACTCATAGAAATCTCCTGTCCCTCTCCGCTTGGTTCTTGGAGAAAACCCGCCGGCCAAGTGCGGGTTCCGTCCCCCGGGCCGGACCCGGGAGAGGGTGGTTAGGCCAAGGGAATCACACCGTTTTGGTGGTGGTTTTGGCCATAGTTTTGGTCGAACGGTAAGATGCACCAACGCGTCCGGCCCCACTGATGTGGCCGGGGACGTCGAAGGCAAGAAGAGCCATCAAAAGGCCGCGCATCGAGATTGATCCCGTTCGATGCCGGCTTTTACGCGGTTTGCGGCAGGAGTCAATCGCGGGGCGCAATGCGGTTCTCCCTTCTCCCTTGTGGGAGAAGGTGGCCTCGCGAAGCGAAGCGAGGTCGGATGGGGGTGCTCCAGGGAACACCAACGCCTCACTCCGCTGGAACACCCCTCAACCGTCTTGGCGCTGCGCGCCTGCCCTGTACAAAAAGGGCGGCAGGAAGTACGAACGGCCAAGATTGTTTGGCTGGCACGGCGCCAGCCCCGGCTTGTGCTCCATGATGAGCGCAGAACCCTGAATTCCGAAAGAATGAGATGTCCAACTTCGAAGGTATTGTTCCCGCGCTGGCACAAGCGCTGGAGAAACGCGGTTATTCCGACCTGACACCGGTGCAGAAGGCGGTGCTGGAGCTCGGGCAGGCCGACGCTCTGGTGTCGGCACAGACCGGCTCGGGCAAAACCGTCGCCTTCGGCCTTGCCCTGGCGCCGACGCTGCTCGACGGCGCGGAACGTTTCGGCCCGGCAGCGGCGCCGCTGGCGTTGGCGGTGGCGCCGACGCGCGAACTGGCGCTGCAGGTGACGCGCGAGCTCGAATGGCTCTACGAGCCGACCGGCGCCACGGTGGCATCCTGCGTCGGCGGCATGGACATGCGCACCGAACGGCGGACGCTGGAGCGCGGCGCCCATATCGTCGTCGGCACGCCCGGCCGGCTGCGCGACCACATCACCCGTAATTCACTCGACATGTCGACGCTCAAGGCCGTGGTGCTGGACGAGGCCGACGAGATGCTCGATCTCGGCTTTCGCGAGGACCTCGAATTCATTCTCGATGCCGCACCGGCCGACCGTCGCACGCTGATGTTTTCCGCCACCGTGCCGCGCTCCATCGCCACGCTCGCCCAGGGCTATCAGCGCGATGCCGTGCGCATCTCGGCCGCCGGCGAGGAAAAGCAGCATCTCGACATCGAATACAGGGCGCTGAATGTCGCCCAGGCCGACCGCGAGAACGCCATTATCAACGTGCTGCGTTTCTATGAGGCCAAGAACGCGCTGGTGTTCTGCAACACCCGTGCCGCCGTCAATCATCTCACGGCCCGCTTCAACAACCGCAATTTTTCCGTCGTCGCGCTCTCGGGCGAACTCAGCCAGAACGAACGCAGCCATGCGCTGCAGGCGATGCGCGACGGCCGCGCGAAAGTCTGCATCGCCACCGACGTGGCAGCGCGCGGCATCGACCTGCCCAACCTCGAACTGGTGATCCACGCCGACCTGCCGACCAATCCGGAAACGCTGCTGCACCGCAGCGGCCGCACCGGACGTGCCGGACGCAAGGGCGTCAGTGCGCTGATCGTGCCCAATAGCGCCCGCAGGCGCACCGAGCGGCTGCTGCAAAGCGCCAAGCTGACGGCGACATGGGCGAGCCCGCCCTCGGCCGACGACGTGATGCGGCGCGACGACGAGCGCATCCTTGCCGATCCGGCTTTCGACGAACCGGTGAAGGACGACGAGCGTGCGTTCATCGACGCGCTTCTTAGCCGGCATGGTGCCGAACAGGTGGCGGCCGCCTTTGTGCGCCAGTGCCGCGCCAGCCGCTCCGCGCCCGAGGATCTGATGGACGTCGCGCCTTTCACACCTTCGCGCGAAAGGCTGGCGGGCGAGAAGTTTGCGCACCGCGACGAGGCGCCCAGCCGCCGCGACGATTTCGGCGACAGCGTCTGGGTCTCGCTGTCGGTCGGACGCCGGCAAAATGCCGAGCCGCGCTGGCTGATCCCGATGCTGTGCCGTGCCGGCAGCATCAGCAAGCGTGAGATCGGCGCCATCAAGATGCAGCCGGAAGAGACGTTCGTGCAGATCGCCGCCGACTGGGCCGAGCGTTTTCTCGCCGCGATCGGCCCCGACCGCAAATTGCAGGGCAACATCGTGGTGAGGCGGCTGGACGGCACGCCTGACTTGTCGCGGGCCGGCTATCAGCCGCCCAGCCCCGACAAGAAACCGCATCGCGGCAAGGCGCCGTTCGACCCGAACGCGCCGAAGCGCAAGTTCGAGAAGCGTGCACCGGCTTCCGCCGACCAGCGCCCGGCAGCCGCGCATGAGGCAAAGCCGTGGGCGAAAAAGCCGGGCAAGCCGAAATTCGAAAATACCGGCGCGCCTAAGCACAAGAAGACGAAGAAGCGGCCGTCGTAAGACCGACGCGAAAGCCTCGCTGCTGATTTTTGCGTCATTTGCCGCGAAGGCGGTAGCTTATGGGCGGCTTGCCCATCTGTTCGGCCCTGTGCCACATCTTGGCAGGGACGTGGCGACAAGGGAGCGGGCGATGCGCGGCGAAGTGCTTCACTATGACGAGGGTCAGGGCTTCGGCTTCATCACCGGCGCCGATGGCAGCCGCTACACCTTCACCCGCGAGAACCTGCGCCGGCAAACCGCGATGCCCAATGGGACAGTGGTGGAGTTCCAGGCGGGCGGCGGCCAGGCGCGAGACGTCTTTTCGATCGCCGGCCAAACCACCGCGAGCTCGACCGTGGCCGCCGGCATAAACGCCGCTCCGGCTCCAGCCGGCACCGCACCCGCGGCCCGCGCACCGCAGGCACAGCATTTCGGCCGATCCAGCGAGAGCGCAACCGCCGAACCCAGTGATCTCTGGGGCTATTTCTGGCGTGGCCTGACGCGGAACTACTTCAACTTCGCCGGCCGCGCCCGCCGCAAGGAATATTGGGGCTACTGCCTGTTCTGGGTGGTCTGCCTGCTCATCACCGGCGGCATCGGCATCTTCACCGATATCGAAATGGGCAATTTCGACACAGATGTCTCGGCGGCGGTGACGGTCGGCCTCTGCGGCACCTTCCTCCTGGTGACGCTCCTGCCCGGTCTCGGCATGACCGTACGCCGGCTGCATGATATCGGCCTTTCGGGCTGGCTCTATCTGGTGATCCTGATCCCCAGCATCGGCAGCCTGATCATCCTGGTGTTCGCGCTGATCCCGACCCAGGCGCATGAAAACCAGTGGGGACCGGTGCCTGCTGGGGTCAGGATTTAGCGGTCAGGTCCCGAGAAAAGTCACTCCAAAAACGACGGTTCAGCCGATCTTCGTCACAGATGAAGATTCCGCTTGCAATTTAATCCGCGCACAGATAGTCTGTGTGCAGATTAAATAAACCAGTGGAGCAAGACGATGTGGACCAATGAATACACCGCGACTTCCCCGCTTCCGGCGCGAGCCATCTGGAACGCGCTCAAGGCCTTGCATGAAGGCCGCCTGACCTATGAGGGGTCCGACACTTTCGTGCTGCACGGGCCGTTCGCCAAGGGCACCCGCGTCTCGGTGACACCGGTTGGACAGGACACGTTCGAATCGACCATCGTCGATCTCGTCGACAATTTGACCTATGCCGATGAAACCTCGTTCGGTGACACCACGCTGCTGTTCCGGCACACGCTGGTGCCCGTCGAAGGCGGCACGCAGGTGACGCACCGGCTTGATATCTCGGGCCCTTCGGCCGCCGAGGTCGGCCCGGAACTCGGGCCCAAGATTAGTGGCGATTTCGACGTCTCGATGGCCAGGCTGTTCGAGCAGGCGGAGGCGTTGGCGAACCGTGGCTGAACTGGACACGCGCTTCAAGGGTGGACCATCGGAGAGCCCCGGATTGCTGCTCTGGCGGACCACAATGCGCTGGCAGCGTGTCATGACGGCGGCGCTGGCGCCGCTCGACCTGACACATGTCCAGTTCGTGCTGCTCGCCTCGGCGATGTGGCTTGGCCGCAATGGCGAGCCGCCCAACCAGGTGCAGCTCGCCGCCCAGGCCGGCACCGAGGTCAAGATGACCTCGGACGTCGTCGCCCGGCTGGAAGTCAAGGGATTGATTGCACGCGAGGCCGACCCCCGGGATTCCCGAGCCAAGGTGATCCGCGTCACCGCCGCCGGGGTGGCTGCGGCACAGCAAGCGATCGTCGCCGTCGAGACCGCCGACGCGGCCTTCTTCGAACCTGTGGAGGAGGCGCAGCTCGTCGGCCTGCTGCAGCAGCTTGCCGGCGAGATCCGCTGATTATCCCAGGAATTTTGCGATAATCGCGTCGCCCATCTCGACGGTACCAACCTCGGTCATGCCGGGTGAGAAAATATCCTTGGTGCGCCAGCCCTGGTCGAGCACGGCGGCGATTGAAGCTTCGAGCTTGTCGGCTTCATCGACCATGCCGAAGGAATAGCGCAGGCACATGGCGAAGGAGGCGATCATGGCGATCGGGTTGGCGATGCCCTTGCCGGCAATGTCGGGTGCCGAGCCGTGCACCGGCTCGTACAGCGCCTTGCGCTTCTTGGTCTTGGCATCCGGCGCGCCGAGCGAGGCCGACGGCAGCATGCCGATCGAGCCGGTCAGCATGGCGGCGATGTCGGACAGCATGTCGCCGAACAGATTGTCGGTGACGATGACGTCGAACTGCTTTGGCCAGCGCACCAGCTGCATGCCGCCGGCATCGGCCAGCATGTGGTCGAGCTTGACGTCGGAATAGCGTGCCTTGTGGGTCTGGGTGACGACCTCGTTCCACAGCACGCCCGACTTCATGACGTTGCGCTTTTCCATCGAGGTGACATGGTTCTTGCGGGTCCGCGCGAGCTCGAAAGCGACGCCCGAAATGCGCTCGATCTCGAACGTGTCGTAGACCTGCGTGTCGATGCCGCGCTTCTGGCCGTTGCCGAGATCGATGATCTGCTTGGGCTCGCCGAAATAGACGCCGCCGGTCAGCTCGCGCACGATCAGGATGTCGAGGCCTTCGACCACTTCCTGCTTCAGCGAGGAAGAGGCGGCCAGCGCCGGGTAGCAGATTGCCGGGCGCAGATTGGCGAACAGCTCCATGTCCTTGCGCAGCCGAAGCAGGCCGGCCTCGGGCCGCACCTCGTAAGCCACGGCATCCCACTTCGGCCCGCCGACGGCACCGAACAGCACCGCGTCCGCGGCCATCGCTTTTTCCATATCGGCATCGGAAATCGCCGCGCCGTGCGCATCGTAGGCACAGCCGCCGACCAGGCCCTCATCGGTGACGAAGCCGCTGCCGAGCTTTGCGTTCATGGCCGCGATCAGCTTCTTGACCTCGTCCATGGCCTCGGGGCCGATGCCGTCGCCGGGGAGCAGGAAAAGATGCTTCGTTGCCATGGAGAGCCGTCCCAGAAAGATTGCGTTTCGATTTTGCACAGCGTTCTTTGCGCGCCAAGGAGGCGCGCGGCGCTGTGCGACCGCGGCCTTGCTAAACGCCCAGCGGTTGCAGCGCAAGCCGTAAGGACGCAGCGGTGCTGAACAGTGGCCAAGCAGCGATCCTTCGCGCCCCCCTCTGTCCCGCCGACATGTCACGGAATCCAAGCCATAGCCCCACGGAACATGCCCTCACCGATGCGAGAGAATGTTGATCAGCTGGCCAAGGGGATCTCGCACATAGAAGCGCCGGACGCCCCAGGGTTCGTCGGCCGGTCCGTATTCGATGGCGAAACCGGCGGCCTTCATGGCCTCGAGCGTCGCATCGACGTCATCGACCTCGATCGACAGGTCCGGCACCGGCGTACCGGACCCGCCTTGCGCCATGAAACTGACCTGCACCTGCATCGTTTCCTCGGAACCGTAGGTTACGATCCAGCCCTGATCCATCAGGATGTCGAGGCCAAGCACGTCATGATAGAAACGGTTGGCTGCCGTCGCCTTCAGTGTCTCGATATTGGCCACGATGCGCCTGACCTTCATGGCGTAGGTCTCCTCAGGCCGTACGCCGTAGCGCCGTCACCTCGATCTCGATCTTCATTTCCGGCTTGTTGAGCTGGCACACGATCATGGTCGCCGCCGGCCTGATGTCGCCGAACGTCTCGCCGAGGATCGGGAAGACCACGTCCACGAAAGCCTGGTCGGTGACGTAGTAATGCGCCCGCACCACATCGGCCATGTCAAAGCCGCCGTCCTTCAGCGCCTTGCCGATCGTCGCCAGGCAGTTGCGCGTCTGCGCCTCAAGCGTGTCCGGCATCGTCATGGTCGCATAGTCATAGCCGGTGGTGCCGGAGACGAAACACCAGTCGCCCTGTACCACCGCACGCGAATAGCCGGCGGTCTTTTCGAACGGCGAACCGGTGGAGATGAGCTTGCGCATGAAGGACCTCGCATGGTTGCAGCTACTCTGTGGGGAAAACGCGATCCCGCCAAGGGCCAAGACGAATGGATCGACGGTGCAGGACCTGTGACGTCGATGTGCCAGCTCGTGCGCCGGCTAACGTGAGGTGCTCTCCGTGCGGCCCCGGCACCGGCTCAGGGGTCCGCATTGCCCGTCATGCGTCAGCCCGGTTGGTCGTTGGCCGATTCAGCCGTTTCTCCGGTGAAGACAACCCTTGTGCCTTTGTGCACCTCAAGGGCCAGGTCTTCGGCATCCCAATTGGTCAGTCTGATGCAACCATGCGAAAAAGTCTTCCCGATCTTGCCTGGTTCGGGCGTGCCGTGAATCCCGTAACTTTCAATGGACAGATCGATCCAGACCGATCCGACAGGATTGTTAGGCCCGGCAGCGATGGTGAAGGGTCTTTTGGTTTTGACCCCCTTGAAGGCGAAGTTGGGATCATAGTGATAGGTGGGATTGTGGACCACGCGTGTGACTTGTGCCTCGCCGCTCGGCGCCGGCTTCTCTTCGCTTCCAATCGAGGCGGGGTAGACCGAAACCACTTTGCCGGAATTGTCGAGAACGCGAACTTCGCGCGCGGCCTTGTCGACTTCGACGTTCGCAACGGCTGAGGGCGGATCGCCTCGGGCGATAGCCGGCACCAGCAACTTTGCGCCCGCCCCCCTGAAGCTGATGCCCGGGTTGAGCCTTCGCAGCAATTGTTCGCTGATGTGGAAGTGCTCTGCGATCCGTTCCAGCGAACTGCGATAGCCGAGCCTGCGCAGGCGAGCCATTCTTTCCATACCGGCCGGAATGCGCTTGGTAAACGGTCCACGCACGTCCTTGCGCGTCAGCTCGTAATTCACAAGAACCGGGCCTGGTGAGGTTGCGACCAGCTTGTCCCAGGTCTCCCGGTTGAGCTTGCCATCGGCGGGCAGAGCGTTGGCCGCCTGAAATGCCCGAACCGCCTTGGTGAAGTTCTCCGCCTGGTGGCCGTCAATGAGGCCAGGCGAGAACCGCGCGCGATCCAAAAGGATCTGCGCCTTCAGCGCGGTCGCATCGACGCCGTTCGTTGCGGCGTCGCCGAATTGAGCATTGTTGACGGCGGCTGCGTCCAGCTTTGCCGCCTCCGTGGCGCCAGCTGCGAAGGCGAACAAAACAAGCGCCAGAAGAATGAGCCTGACCATCAATTTACTCCAGGCACTGCAGCGCGAAGCTGCTTCTATGACGCCGCGCGGCCGATCTGGTTCCATTTGTCCCAGCGAATATCGCCGTTGACGCGGGTTGGGCAGAAGGCGATCCTCGATCTCCGCGCCGGCGATCGGCGGCACTCATAGGAAGAACGGCGTATAAACCGCAGTCCTGCGGGCGTCGGCAACAATGGACGGTTGTCGCGCGTAAGCCGGAGGAAATTCGCCTCGCCCTGTTTTCGCCGGAAATGCTCTAGCTAATTCGCCGACCCCAGCGCCTTGTCCAGCGCCTCCTTCACGTCGGCCGGCCATGTCGCCACCGCCGGCCAGGCGTTCGGCTGGCCATTGTCGCCGCGGCGGGCGAAATAGAGCTGATGCTTGGCCGGGTCGACCGCCATGAAACCGTCATTGCCGCCGCAATCATGCGGCACGCAGCCGCTGGCGTAAAAGGCGCCGGACGCAGTCTTTTCCGTGCCGCCGCCGACCAGCAGGCTGGTCGCCATGTCGGGCATGTCCTTGCCGAGCAGTTTTTCGGCTTCCTTGTAGACGGCCTCATTGTGGAAGGCGTCGATGATGTTCTGGTACTTTTCCGGATCAATGTCTTTCCAGTCGGTGCCGGGTTCCGGCATGTAGGTGAGATTGCCCGAAATCGTCAGCCCATCCGTCGGCGACCACTGCAGCGCCGGCTTCTGGTCCCCCGGCAGGAGATACGGCACGAAATAAATGGCGTTGTCGGACACCGCGGAGGGCGGCGCGCCGCACTCGTCCTGCTCGACCGTGGTGCCCTGGATCTCGCCGCCTTCTGGCTTCCAGACGATCACCGTCGCCGGGCCGCATTGATTGCCGCCATCGCCGACATTGAACAGCGCCACCTTGATGCCGCCGACCTCCACGATCTTGTTGAAGAAGACATCGTAGTTGCTGGCCAGTTGCTTGCCGTCATAGGCCAGCACCTTTTCGCCGTCCTGCTCCGGCTGCGTGATGGTCAGCTGACCGCCCTCGAACGGGATCGGCGCCTGCTTGTCATCCTCGGCCAGCGCCACGTTGCCCGTGCTTGACGCGCCCTGGTCAGCGGCGCCGGACGCATCGTCAGTGCCGGTCTGTGCATGCGCGCCCGCGATCGTCAGAAACATCACCGCCGAAGCGCAAACGCCGGCCAGAAGCAAACGTGTCATGACTGTCCCTCCCTCGGTCGCCGCTCGGCCCGAAAGGACCGGTCTATTCGCCGCTCAGGCCCAGGGGCGCAGTTCGGCGTTCTTCTTCTCGAACGAGGCGATGGCGCCGGCCTTTTCCATGGTCAGGCCGATATCGTCGAGCCCGTTGAGCAGGCAGTGCCGCTTGAAATCGTCGAGGTCGAATGTGACCACGCCGCCGTCCGGACCACGGATTTCCTTGGCTTCGAGATCGACCGACAGAGTGGCGTTGGAGCCGCGCGAGGCGTCGTCCATCAGCTTCTCCAGGTCCTCGGGGCTGACGGTGATCGGCAGCACGCCGTTCTTGAAGCAGTTGTTGTAGAAGATGTCGGCGAACGAGGTCGAGATGACGCAGCGTATGCCGAAATCGAGCAGCGCCCATGGCGCGTGTTCCCGGCTCGAGCCGCAGCCGAAATTGTCGCCGGCGACCAGGATCTGCGCCTTGCGGTAGGCCGGCTTGTTGAGCACGAAATCCGGATTTTCCGAACCGTCGTCATTGTAGCGCATCTCGGCGAACAGGCCGGTGCCAAGCCCGGTGCGCTTGATCGTCTTGAGATAATCCTTCGGGATGATCATGTCGGTGTCGACATTGACGATCGGCATGGGAGCGGCGACGCCGGTGAGCTTGGTGAATTTTTCCATGGCTTTGGCCCGTGTTTTTCGTTGCGGGGGATTTGCTGAGGCCCGGTTTACACAAAGCCGCGCGCAAATAAAAGGCAACTGTTTGTGGGTGCCGGCAAGAGGGTGCCGCACAAAAACGGCTTCGAAATCGCCGCCCGATGGTGCAGTCTGGTCCCATGGCAGAAAACGCCCACGTCCTCTACGCGCGCGAACCGACGCTCGGCATTCCCGAATTCCGCCGCGTGCTGGTGGAATCCGGTCTCGGCGAAGTCAGGCCCGTCGATGACGAGGCAAGGCTGAAGGCGATGATGGAAGGCGCCAACCTGATCGTGACCGCCCGTCTCGACATGGCCCCTCTCGACATGGCCCCTCTCGACAGGGAAGCCAAGCCGCTGATTGGCGTTGCCCGCTGCCTGACCGACTTTTCCTGGGTCTGCTACATATCCGATCTCGCCGTCTCGGCCAAGGCGCAAGGCCTGGGCATCGGCAAGGGGCTGATGGACGAGGTTGCCCGGCAGCTCGGACCGTCGGTCGCCATCAGCCTGATCTCGATGCCCGACGCTGTCGGCTTCTACGAACGCGTCGGCATGAAACGTATGCCCGACGCCTTCTGGATCTCCCGCAAGCGCTGATTTCTTCTCCCGCCTACGGCCAACAACGGGCATCTTGCCGCTTGACATGCAACCATTTGGTTGCATATTAAAGCCATGAGCATGGATGCAGCCTTTCGCGCCCTGGCGGACCCGACACGCCGGCAATTGCTGGACAGCCTCCATGCCAGGAATGGGCAGACGCTGAATGCGCTGTGCGCTGAGATGGCCATGACCCGCCAGGCGGTGGCCAAGCACCTGGCGATCCTGGAGGAAGCAAACCTCGTCACCACCATCCGCCGGGGCCGAGAGAAGGAGCACTACCTCAATCCGGTTCCGATCAATGAGATCGCCGAACGCTGGATCGGCAAATTCGAGCGGGGGCGGCTGACAGCCCTCAGCGAGCTGAAGAAACGCCTCGAAAGGGAAGACTGATGAGCAACAGCTTCGTTTATGTGACTTATATCCGAACCACGCCCGAAAAGCTCTGGGAAGCGTTGACCGACCCGGAGTTCAACCGGCAGTTTTTCCTCTGCTCCTATCAGGAGAGCGATTGGAAAGTGGGCTCCAGCTGGAAGCTGATCTTCCCTGACGGGCGAGTCGCCGACAGCGGCGAGATCCTCGAGATCGACCCGCCGCGACGCCTGGTCATAAAATGGCGTAATGAATGGATGCCCGAGATCAGGGAAGACGGCTATACGCGCTGCACCTTCACCATCGAACAGGAAGGCGAGTTGATGAAGCTTGCCGTCACCCATGAAGCGGACGGGCCGCACAAGCTGATCGGCAACGTTGCCATGGGCTGGCCGCTGGTGCTGGCCAGCCTCAAGAGCCTGCTCGAGACCGGCAAGGGGTTCGAGCGCCCGCCATCGAAAGGGTGAGGGCTCGTTTCGCTAGCGAAACAAATCCGTGGAGACATCCATGATGCACGCTCTCAGGGTACGGAGCATGACCAATGGCGAGACTGTCATGACGTCCGCCGAGATGAAAGCACCTCCGGAACGCATCTTCGAGGCGCTGATCGGCAAGGAGGTAGAGCAATGGTGGGGGTCAGCCGAGACCTACCGGATGGTAGACTGGTCGGCCGACCCGCGCGTCGGCGGCCGTTGGACCGTTATTGTCCGCACGGCTGACGGCATGGACCTGCCGGCCAGCGGCGAGTTCCTCGAAATCGAAGCGCCGCGCCGGATCGTGCAGACGCGGGCCTATGAGTGGGACCATCCTACGCTTGGCCGGCGGCAAACCACGGCCGCCTGGCTGCTGCAGCCCGTCGCCAATGGCACGCGCGTCACCATCTGCCATGGCGGCTTTGCCGGGCTGCATGAGGCGGCGACCGAACATGCCGAGGGCTGGGCACAGGTGCTGGCCTGGCTTCAAGCGCACGTCGAGGCCGGAAGGCGGGTTGCTGCGTGAGCCGCGGGTCGCTGCTTTGCATCCTTTGTCCGCCTTGACCCGGACCTCGTCCGGTCCACATCCAATGCCTGGCAAAACAGGCATGTTTCATAGGCACGGCCGGCTGGGGCATTCCGACACGATACCAGCAAGATTTTCCGCAACCCGGATCGCATCTCGAACGCTACGGCCGGCATTTTCCGATCGTCGAGATCGACACGTCCTTCTACAAGCCGCATCGCCGCGAGACCTACGAGCGCTGGGCGCGCGCCGTGCCGGAGCACTTTCGCTTCGCCGTCAAGCTGCCGAAGGCGATCACCCATGAGCGCCGTCTCGTCGACTGCGACGAGCTTTTGGAAAGCTTTCTCCAGCAGGTCGAAGGTCTCGGCGCAAAGCTGAGCGTGCTTCTGGTGCAGCTGCCGCCGAGCCTGCCCTTCGAGCCGGTTGTCGCGCGCCGCTTCTTCGACAGCAGGCGAACAAAGGCCAGGCTGGTCTGCGAGCCGCGGCATCCCGGCTGGTTCGAACCGGACGCTGAAGCGCTTCTGGCCGATCGCCGGATTGCGCGTGTCGCCGCCGACCCCGCTCCGGTGCCATCTGCCGCGGTGCCGGGCGGCTGGCCTGGCCTCGCCTACTTCCGCTGGCATGGCGCGCCGCGCGTCTATTACTCCGATTACGACGCCGAAAATCTCGCCCGATTTAGCCGACAATTGGAGGCAGCGGCCGCTGCGGGTGCCGAGGTCTGGGGCATCTTCGACAACACGGCCGGAGGCAATGCGCTTGGCGATGCCCTTAAGGTTGATGCGATGATGGCGTAGACGCTTCTTCCTTCTCCCCTTGTGGGGCCCGAAGGGCGGGCGAGGCCCGTGACTCGCCCAGGGCGGTGGATCGGCGCGCAGCGCCGAGACGGTTGAGGGGTGGGTGACGGATCGCCGTCCTTGCCAAGCTGGAACGCCCCTCATCCGACCTCGCTTCGCGAGGCCACCTTCTCCCACAACAAGGGGAGAAGGGAGAGGCATGCCCGCCCCGCCTCAAATCACGTTCAATTCCCGGAACGCCCTTCCCTCGGCAACCCGGCTATACCCAAACGTCGAGCAGTCGATCGTCCGGTAGCCGCCATGTACGATCAACTCGGCCAGCGCCTTGCCGACCGCCGGCGCCTGCTGCAGGCCGTGGCCGGAGAATCCGTTGGCGAAGAGGAAATTCGCCACCTCGGGGTGCGGGCCAATCACCGCGTTCTGGTCGAGCGTGTTGTAGTCATAGTGCCCGGCCCAGGCGCGCGTCGGCTTGATGGCCTCGAAGGCCGGGATGCGGGTCGCCAGCACCGGCCAGATCACCTCCTCGAACAGCGGCCAGTCGACCTCGAAATCCCCGGCATTGGCCGGGCCGTCACCCTCTTCCGGCTCGGCGCCGCCGGTGAGGTAGACCGAGCCTTCCGGCCTGACATAGATGCCGGAGGGATCGACCAGCAGCGGCATGTCGGCATATTTCTCGCGCGCCTCGAAGACGAAGACGTTGCGCTTGCGCGGCTCGACCGGCAGCGCCAGCCCGGCAAGGGCGGCGACCTTGCCGGCATTCGGCCCTGCGGCATTGATGACGGTGCCGGCCTCCAGCCGATCGCCATTGTCGAGGCTGACGCCGGTGATGCGGTCGCCCTGCCGCTCGATGCCGGAGACCGAAGCGCTGATGAAGTCGATCTTCTTCTCCCGCAACGCCTTGCGGAACAGCATCAGCATCGCATGGGCGTCGAACCAGCCTTCGCCGCTTCGGCCATAGGCGCCGGCGGTGATGCCTTCGGCCGACAGCCAGGGGAAGCGGCGCGTCAGCTGGTCGGCGTTCTCGAGCAGGATGTCTGCGCCCTCGGCGACCTGCGCCGCGTGATTGGCCTTCAGGATCGGCAGCCCGGCCTCGCCGGCAAGGATGAGATAGCCACCCTCGCGAAAACCGATATCGGCCTCGGCGCCGAATTCTTCCTTCAGCCGCCGGAACAGTTTCAGCGTGAATTGCGACAGGCGGATATTTTCCGGAATGGAGAATTGCTGGCGGATCGAGGCCATGGACAGCGTCGTCGCCGCATGGGCGAATTGCGGGTCGCGTTCGATCAGGGCGATCGAGCCGGAAAACCCTTCCTCGCGCAGATAGTAGGCGACCGAGGATCCGACGATGGCTCCGCCGATGATGACGATGTCGTAGCGCATTTTTTCTCCGATCCGCCGTCCGTCTTACGCGACCGGCAAAGTGATCTCGAAGCGCGTGCCGCGCTCGGTGTCAACCAGCCGGATCGTACCATCATGCGCTTTCAGGAGGGCCAGCACGATGCCCAGCCCCATGCCGGTGCCGCCGGTAGAGCGGCGCGTGGTGAAGAACGGCTCGAAAATGCGCGCCCGATTGCTTGGCGAAATGCCGGCGCCATCGTCGCTGACCAGCAGCGTCGCCTTGCCACCGGCGCTTGCGGCAGTGATCGAAACTTGCGTCGCGCCGTGCCTGGCCGAATTATCGATGAGATTGCCAAATACGATTGCTCCGTTCTCGGCCGAGATGCGTAAGGCCAGATCGCCGCCGGCCTCGACGCGAACCGCGAGCCTGGTGTCGACGGGGAGCAGCGCCAGCGCTGCACCGACCGAGGTGCTTTCGCCGCTCGGTGCAAGGTTTTCGGCCCGTGCCAGGTCAAGCAGCCGCCGCACCAGCAAATTAAGCCGTCCGGCATCGGTGACGATGTTGTTGGAGAAGCGCCGCCGCTCGTCATCGTCCATCGCCGAGCCGGAATCGCGCAGCAGTTCGGCAGCGCCCTGGATCGCCGTCAGCGGCGACTTGAGTTCATGCGAGACATGGGTGGCGAAGGTCTGGATCGAGTCCGAGCGCGCCTGCAGTTTTTCGGCCATGTCGAGGAAGGCGGCGGACAATTCGGCCATTTCGCGCGTGCCATGATGGTCGAGCGGCCGGATCGCGCCGCGCTCGCCGGCGGCAATGCGCTGGGTGCGGTCGATCAGCGCATAGATCGGCCGGCTGACGGTGCGCAGGAAGACGAGGCCGATGAGCAGCGTGCCGCCGAGGATGGCGATCGCCGCCGCTGTCACCTTGCCGCGTTCGCCATAGAGATGTTTTATGATGTTGTTGGGCGTCCGCGAGACATAGACCACGCCGGCGACCTTGCCGGCGACGGCAACCGGCAGCGCGACGAAGACGCGCACCCTGGTGCCGCGACTGACCGAATAGAGCGACGGCGGCGGTTGGTTGGGGATGCGCAGCCTGAGCGCGCTGGCATAGCGCCCGGCGAGCGCCTCACGCACCTCCTCGACCTCGGCAAGCGACTGCCCGATCTCGTCGCGCCCGGCAATGACGACACCTGTGGGATCAAGCAGCCGGAAGCCGGCCAGCGTGGTTTTCTGCGTCGCGTCGAGAATGCCGGTCAGCCGCGCGCCGATCGCGGCGAAGGCTGGATCGGCCGTCGCGGGCGTCCCCGCCGGCCGGGTCGCAAGCACGTAATCCGAGGCGAGATCGAGCTGCGGCTCGATCGGCCGATAAGGCGAATCGGCGCCTCGGCTCGCGCTGCCATTGGCCCCAGGCATTGGCACGCCGAGCTTCTCCGGTGAAATGCCGGCGTCGCGCACCTCCTGCGCATAGATGGCGGCGATGGCCGCACCCTGCGCAATCAGCTCCGCCTCGGTCTGGCGGATCAACTGGTTTTCGTAGAGGCGGAAGAAGAACAGGCCGACCAGCGGCAAGGCCATGACCAGGATCAGGATGGCGACGACGACCGTGGCGAGGCGCGGCCGCCATTTGCGGCCGCTCCACTTGCTTGAGGTCGTCAGCCGCATCGGCCGAGCCGGAAGCCGACGCCGTGTACCGTCTCGATGGCATCCAGGCATCCGACCGCCGCCAGCTTGGCGCGGATGTTGCGGATATGGCTGTCGACGGTGCGGTCGGCGACATGGATCTTGCCGGCATAGGCACTGGCCATCACCGCGTCGCGATCGAGCACGTGGGTGGGCCGCGCCAGAAACCCTTTCAGGATCGAGAATTCTATTCCGGTCAGGGCAAGCGGCCGGCCGTCGAAGCCGGCGCTATGGCTGGCCGGCACTAGCGTGAGCTTGCCATGGGTAAACTGCCTGTCGTTAACCGGTTCGGGCCCTGCCGGGCGGGCGCGCCGCAGGATGACGTTGACGCGGGCGACCAGTTCGCGCGGGCTGAACGGCTTTGTCACATAATCGTCGCCGCCCATTTCGAGCCCGAGGATGCGGTCGATCTCTTCGTCGCGCGCGGACAGGAACAGCACCGGCACGTCTGATCGCTGGCGCAGCCGCCGGCAGACCTCCAGCCCGTCCATCTCCGGCATGCCGATGTCGAGCACGACAAGGTCGGGCGTGCGCCGTTCGATCGCCTGCAGGGCGGCGGCGCCATCGGACACGGCAGCCGTCTTCATGCCGGCCTTTTCCAGCGCGAAACAGATCACTTCGCGGATATGCGGGTCATCGTCGGCGACAAGAATGTGATGCGGCATCGGTCAGCGGTCCGGCAAGGAAGGTAGCGAAGGCTGAGGAAGCACGAGCGACCCCTTGCTGTCGAGATATCGAAGCAGGCGCCAGTCACGAAAGCTCCAGCCACGCCAGTTCCGCTGGACGCTGTCGCTGGCCCGCAATCCTTCAAGTTCGCGGACAGCGCCCGCGTCCGGGGTCTTGTTCTGATGATCGAAGAAGCGATCGAGTGCCGGAAACGCGCCCGGACCGAGCGAGCGCAGATACCAGGCGTCGAGGGGAATGCCCTGGCCGGTCATTTCAACGGAATGGTCGACATTGTAGTTGGCGATCAGCACGGCGAAGTTGATGAAACAGCAGGCATAAGCGCTAGGGATAACGTCGGAAGATTGGCGGACCGCGGCCATGGATTTTCCGAGCGCGATGCGGGCGGACAAAGGGGATGACAATTGCGGCGGGCTTGGCGCGTGGCGGGTCGACCAGCCACCAGCCTTCACTGCGCAGCCGATAGGGCAGACGGGTTTTGCTCGCTTGTGCATGCCGCCTGTCTCGCAAGCTGGCAGGGAAGCGATGCGGCGGATCGGAGGAGGTTTTCCGCAGGCGAGTGCAGTTTTCGTGCAGGGCTGGTGCGCTGCCCGCCATCGGTTCCAGACGTTGGCGCCGCCCCAGCCAGGCTCCTTTCCCTCTCCCTCCGGAGGGAGCAGAGGTGGCTCGGCGAAGCCGAGACGGAGCGGGGAACCACCTGGTAACCGCCGCAAACGGACATAGGGCACTAGGCGCAAGCCTCGCATCGCCTTGCGCCCAAAGGGTCGCAGCGCAAGCTTTCGCGGTTGGCGCGTGTCAGGTACCGGGCGGACGCTTGCCTCGACCAACCACACGCGGCATAGATCGGACATGGAACCCTACCGCCCGCGCCGCTCCGTGCTCTATGTCCCGGCCTCCAACGAGAAGGCGCTGGCCAAGATCGCCCAGCTTGCCTGCGACGCCGTCATCATCGATCTGGAGGACGCCGTTGCCCCCGCCGACAAGATCGCCGCGCGCGAAAAACTGGCTGGCATTTTCGCCAATCGTCCTGATGCCGACCACAATGGCCGGCGCTGCGAGATGGTGGTGCGCGTCAATGCGCTGTCCAGCGAATGGGGCACTGACGATCTTGCGGCCGTCGCCAAGGCGGAACCGGACGGCATCCTGCTGCCAAAGGTCGACACACCGCGCGACGTGCTCGAGGTCGGCGATGTGCTGGACGACAATTTTGCTCCCGACACCGTGAAACTATGGGCGATGATCGAGACCCCCAAGGCCATGCTCAACATCGGCGCCATCGCCGAACTCGGCCGTGACCCCGCCTCGCGGCTGGATTGTTTCATTGCCGGGACCAATGACCTGATCAAGGATACCGGCGTGCTGGCAACGCCGGACCGCGCCTATCTCCTGCCATGGCTGATGCAGATGCTGCTGGCGGCGCGCGCCGGCGGCCTCGACATGCTCGACGGGGTGTTCAACGACTTTCGCGATCCGGATGCGTTTGCGCGCGAGTGCGCTCAGGCCGCCGCCATGGGCTTTGACGGCAAGACGCTGATCCATCCATCGCAGATCGAGGCCGCCAACCGTGCCTTCGCCCCGTCGGCGCAGGCGCTGGCCGAGGCGCGCGCGGTGAAGGATGCCTTCGCGCTGGCGCAAAACAGCGGCAAGGGCGTCATCGCGCTGAATGGCAGGATGGTCGAGCGACTGCACCTGGCGCAGGCCGAAAAACTGCTGGCGAAGGCCGCCGCCATCGGCGCATGATATTCGTCGACTTGGGATACATGACAGGAATTGGACGATGAAACTCTACCGCTTTCTCACCGCCCCGGACGACGCCAGCTTCTGCCATAAGGTGACGGCGGCGCTGAACAAAGGCTGGCATCTGTTCGGCTCGCCGACCTACGCCTATGACAAGAAAGCCAAGACCATGCGCTGCGGCCAGGCCGTGGTGAAGGATGTCGACGGCCAGGAATACGGGCCGGATACCAAGCTCAGCGACTGGTAGGTGGAAAGCGCGGAGGCTCCTCTCTTTTCGTCATCCTAGGGTAAAGCAAGGAGCCAAGCGAGGCGGCGCAGACCCCTAGGGTGACGAAAGTGGTCTACTCAGCAGCCTCTTCGATCTTCTCCATATCATCGTCCGACAGGCCGAAATGGTGGCCGATCTCGTGGATCAGCACGTGGGTGACGATGTCGCCCAGCGATTCCTCGTTCTCGGCCCAGTAGTCGAGCATGGCGCGGCGATAGAGGGTGATGCGGTTCGGGCCTTCGCCGGTTTGCGGGTTCCAGCGTTCGGCGATGCCGCGCCCCTCGAACAGGCCGAGCAGGTCGAACGGCGTCTCCAGCGACAAATCGTCCATGATCTCGTCGGTCGGGAATTCGGCGATCTGGATGATGATCTCGCCGGTCAGCTTGCGAAATTCCTCCGGCAGATGGGCGTAGGCCTCCAGCGCCAGGAACTCCAGTTCCTCCATCGAGGGCGCAAGTTCGCCATGCCAGGTGCGGGTCTTGTAAATGCGGGCCATGCTTTGTCCTTTGATCCCGGCATATAGGCTTTCGCACTGATCGAGGCAAATGACGCCTATAGGCCGGTGTCGCCCAGGGGAGGAATAAATTCCTCATGACTCTGCTTGACTCTTCGGATCGCCTCTGGAATCCTAGAGAACATAACAGGAACAATTGTGAGTGGAAGCTGACCGTCATGGCGATGACCGCCGTGGCGCGGGAGACTGTTTTTTCCTTGCGCCGCCAGATCGCGAAAATAGAGGGAACGCTGCCCGAGCGTCTGCAGGCGCCGGCGGCGGCAACCCTTGATGCCGGCGCCGGCAGCGATCTGACGATCGTCCGGCGCGGCCTTGCCGCGGCCTTGCCGGATGCTTTCCTGCCCATCGGCATCGAGCGGCTCGATGCCGCGCTCAGCGGCGGCCTGCCGAAAGCCGCCCTGACCGAAATCCATGGCCTGGAGACCCGCGATGCGGGAGCCGTCGCCGGCTTCGCTCTGTCGCTCGTCAGCCTGATCCTCAACCGGGCGCAGGGGCTGCCCATCCTATGGATCGGGACATCGGAAATTTTCCACGAGGCCGGCTTTCCCTACGCCAGGGGGCTGCATGGCTGCTTTGGCATTGAACCCGGGCAATTGCTGTTTTCCGAGGCGCCCAGGCTTGTCGATGCGCTGTGGGTCGCCGAGGAAGCGGCCCGCATGACCGCGCTTGCCGCCGTTATCCTGGAAATCCGCGGCAATCCGCAGCGGCTCGACCTGACCGCGACACGCCGCCTGCATGCGCGGGCGCAAGCTACCGGCCGGCCGGTGTTCCTGCTGCGGCAGGCGGCCGAGCCGGAACCGACGGCGGCGCCTGTCCGTCTGATCGCCGCGTCGGCGCCGGCCGTGCCGCGCGCCACGGTCGCCGGGCCGCTCGCCGGCTCGATCGGCTATCCCGCCTTCACCATCAGCATCGGCAAGAGCCGCACGGCCCTGCCTGGACAATTCACACTGGAGTGGAACCCCGATGAATGCAGATTCGAGGAAAGAAGGGGCGAGGAAAGACACGGTGGAGGCAGCGAATGGGCAGAGAATCCTGTCCCTGTGGTTTCCCTATCTGGCGACCGAAAGAATCCTGCGGCAGCGTCTGGGGAAATCCTGGCGTTCCCGGCCGCCGGATCATCCGCGGCCATCTCACCCACCGCTCGTGATCAGCCACCGCCAGGGCAACGCGCAGCGCATCTCGGCCCTCGACGAGCGAGCTGAGGCGCTGCACCTGAAGCGGGACATGGGGATTGCCGATGCGCGCGCCATGCATCCGTCGATCGACATCGTCGAAGCCGATCCGGAGGCCGACCGGCGCCTGCTCGCGGGCCTTGCCGACTGGTGCGACCGCTACACGCCGCTGGTCGCGTTGGACAGCATCGACGGCCTGTTCCTCGACGTCACCGGCTGCACCCATCTGTTCGGCGGTGAACGCGCCATGCTGGACGAGATCCTGTCGCGCTTCTTCCACCAGGGGTTCGACGTCCGCGCCGGGCTTGCCGGTACGCCCGGGGCGGCCTGGGCGGCGGCACGCTTTTGCGGCGGCCGCATCGTTGTATCGGGCGAGGAGGAAGCCTTGCTTGCCCCCTTGCCGCTGGCCGCCCTCCGCATAGCGCCGGAAACCCGGACCAGCCTGGAAAGTGTGGGGCTGCGCACGGCGGGCGCCGTCATGGCCGCGCCGCGCGCGCCGCTCGCCCGCCGCTTCGGCGCTTTGCTGCTCCAGCGCCTCGACCAGGCGCTTGGCCGTCTCGACGAAGCGATCTCACCGCGCCTTCCCGTCGCGCCGCTTTCCGTCGAACGCCATCTCGCCGAGCCCGTCACGCTGACGGAGGAGATAGAACGGCTGGTGGGCATGCTGGCGACGACCTTGAAGACCGACCTCGAACGCCGCGGCGAAGGTGCTCGGACGCTGGCGCTGCTGCTCTTTCGCGTCGACGGCGCCGTCAGCCGCATCGCGCTCGGCACCTCGCGGCCGATGCGCGAACCCTCGTTGATCCGGAAATTGTTCCATGAAAGGCTGGCAGCACTCGAGCAGCATATCGATGCCGGCTTTGGCTTCGACCTGGTGCGCCTCTCGGTGCTGGCCGTCGCCGCTTTCGACACGCAGCAGACCGATCTGACCGGCGAGGCGGTGGATGATGGCGCCGACATCGCCCTGTTCGCCGACCGTATCCGCGCCCGCCTCGGCGAGGGCGCGGTTCTGCAGCCGGTTCCCGTGGAAAGCCATCTGCCCGAACGCGCCGTCGCCATCGTCCCCTTCAGCGAGGCGCCGCGCCGGACCACGCCGCCGAAGAAGCCGGACAGGATGCAGGTGCCGATGACCATCTTCCCGCCGGAACGGCCGATCCGGCTGTTCCGCGCGCCCGAGCCCATCGATGTGCCGGCCACCGAAATGCCGGAGGGACCGCCGCTGCATTTTCGTTGGCGCCGTGCACTTTACCGCGTTACCCGTGCCGAAGGTCCGGAGCGCATCGCCGCCGAATGGTGGCGCGAGGCGCCAGGTGATCCGGCGGCATCGACACGCGACTATTTCCGTATCGAGGATGCCGATGGCCGCCGCTACTGGCTCTACCGGCAAGGCCTGTACGGCGTCTCGCAGATCCCGCCGCGCTGGTTCATGCACGGGGTCTTCGCATGAACGCGCTGACCGTCATTCCCTATGCCGAGTTCGGCATCCAGTCGAACTTCTCCTTCCTGCGCGGCGCCTCCAAACCCGAGGAACTGGTGGTCGCGGCCAAGCTCATGGGCTTCTCCGCGATCGGGCTCGCCGACCGCAACAGCGTGGCCGGCGTGGTGCGCGCCTGGCAGCAGGCCAAGGTCGAAAAGCTTGCCTATCACCCCGGCTGCCGGCTGGTTTTTGGTGACGGCACGCCGGACATTCTCGCCTATCCAAGGGACCGCAAGGGCTGGGGGCATCTGTGCCGCATGCTCACCCAGGCCAATCTGCGTGACGAGACCGAAAAGGGCGCCACCCTGCTCCGGCGCGACGACCTGCTCGAATGGGGCGACCGGATGTCGCTGGCGGTCCTGCCCGATCTGGCGGCCGGCGCGCAGGACAGCCTGGCTTTGCTCCGCCAACTCCAGGACCGCTTCGGCAGGGCCCTGCGGCTCGGCGTCTCACCCTGTTATGCCGGCCATGATCGCTTCCGGATCGAGCAGGCGGCGGCGTTTGCCGAGAGCGCCGGCATACCGCTGATGGCGACCAACGATGTGCTCTATCACACGGCCGAACGCCGCCCGCTGCAGGACGTGCTGACCGCGATCCGCCTCAATGTTCCGGTCGCCGAGGTGGGGCTGGAACTGACCGCCAATGCCGAACGCCATTTGAAGCCGCCGCTGGAAATGGCGCGCCTGTTCCGCAGGCACCCGCAAGCGCTGGCGGAGACACTGCGTTTCGGGGAAGAGCTGACCTTCTCGCTCAGCGACCTCCAGTACAATTATCCGGACGAGCCGACGGAATCGGGCCTCGGTCCGCAGGCGGAGCTGGAAAGGTTGGCAAGGGAGGGAGCAGTCAACCGCTACCCGGCAGGTGTGCCTGAATCCGTGACCAAGCGCATCGAGGAAGAGCTCGCTCTGATCGAGCGCCTCAACTATGCCCGTTACTTCCTGACCGTCTACGACATTGTCAAATTCGCGCGCAGCAAGGATATTCTCTGCCAGGGGCGTGGGTCGGCCGCCAACTCGGTCGTCTGTTTCTGCATCGGCATCACCGAAGTGGGGCCGGAAAAGATCAATTCGCTTTTCGAGCGCTTCATTTCCGAGGAAAGGAACGAACCGCCTGATATCGACGTCGATTTCGAGCACGAAAAGCGCGAAACCGTCATCCAGTACATCTACGAGAAATACAGCTCCAAGCGTACCGCCCTTGCCGCCGCCGTCATCAGCTATCGCGGCCGTTCGGCGCTGCGCGAAGTGTCGAAGGCGATGGGCCTGTCGGAGGATGTCCGGGCATCGCTTTCCGGCTCGATCTGGGGCTGGTCGACCTCGGAACTCGGCGAGAAGGAGGCGAGGGCCGGCGGCCTCGACCGCAGCGACCCCATATCGCGGCATGTGATGGAACGCGCCAACGAGATCATGGGCTTCCCCCGTCACCTCTCCCAGCATGTCGGCGGCTTCGTCATCACCAGGGACCGGCTCGACGAGATCGTGCCCATCGTCAAGACGGCGATGGACGAGCGCAAGATGGTCGAATGGGACAAGGACGATCTGGACTCGGTGAAGATCCTGAAAGTGGATGTGCTGGCGCTCGGTATGCTGACCTGCCTGCAACGCGCCTTCACCCTGCTCACGGACCATTATCCGAAGGCGCGGGACGAATTTGGCCGGCCCTATGTGCTGGCCACTCTCCCGGCGGAGAACCAACGTGTCTACGACATGATCTGCCGTGCCGATACGCTCGGCGTCTTCCAGATCGAATCGCGCGCGCAGATGTCGATGCTGCCGCGTCTCAAGCCACGCGAATTCTACGACCTCGTCATCGAGGTGGCGATCGTACGCCCCGGCCCTATCCAGGGCGACATGGTCCACCCTTATCTGCGTCGCCGGCAAGGCAAGGAAGCGGCCGAGTATCAAAAACCGGAGCTGGAAGCGATCCTCGGCAAGACGCTTGGCGTGCCCCTGTTTCAGGAACAGGCGATGAATATCGCGATCGTCGCCGGCGGTTTCAAACCGGGCGAGGCCGACGAATTGCGCCGCGCCATGGCCACCTTCAAGCGTACCGGCACCATCGGCAATTACCGCCAGCGCATGATAGACGGCATGGTCGGCAAGGGCTACACGAAGGACTTCGCCGAGCGCTGCTTCAAGCAGATCGAGGGTTTTGGCGAATACGGCTTTCCCGAAAGCCATGCCGCCTCCTTCGCGCTGCTCGTCTACGCCTCCTGCTGGTTCAAGACCTTCTATCCCGACGTGTTCTGCGCCGCGATCCTGAACTCGCAGCCGATGGGCTTCTATCAGCCGGCGCAGCTGGTGCGCGACGCCCGCGACCATGGCGTCGACATCCGCGAGGTCGACGTCAATTTCTCCGTCTGGGACTGCACTTTGGAAAAGGCGTCTTTCGACCCGGCCCGTATCCTGCCGCGCCATGCCGACATGCGCGGTGTCATCGAGACAAGTCATGCGCTGCGGCTCGGCTTCAGGCAGGTCAAGGGACTTTCCAAGGAACGCATCGAGGCTTTCGTCGAGCGGCGCGGCGCCGGCTACTCGACCGTCAGGGATGTCTGGCTGCGCTCCGGCCTCAATGTCGACGAGATCGAGAAGCTGGCGCAGGCCGATGCCTTTCGGTCCATCGGCCTCGACCGCCGCGCGGCACTTTGGGAGGTGCGCGCGCTCGACGGCAAGAGTGCCGCCGAGAAGCTGCCGCTGTTCGACCAGCCGGCGCTCGGCCTGCGCGAGCTGGAGCCGCAGACGAAGCTGCCGAAAATGCCGCTCGGCGAGCATGTCATCCACGATTACCGCTCGCTCGGCCTGTCGCTGAAGGCGCATCCGGTCGCCTTCCTGCGCGAACGGCTCGACCGCGCCGGCGTCACCCCCAATGCCAGCCTGCCGTCCGTGCGCGACGGCAGGCGGGTCTCCGTTGCCGGTCTGGTGCTGGTGCGCCAGCGCCCCGGCAAGGGCAACGCGATCTTTCTCACGCTGGAAGACGACAAGGCCGTCGCCAATGTCATCTTCTGGGAAAGAACTTTTACCCGCTTCCGGCCCATCGTCATGGGTGCGCGCTTCGTCAAGGTCAGCGGAAAACTTCAGTCGGAATCAGGTGTCGTCCACATCGTCGCCGAGAAGATCGAGGACCTGACGCCCTGGCTGACCGTGCTCCTGGAAAAGGTCAGTGCGGCCGCACCGCTGGCCGCCACGGCAGAGGGTCCGGATCGCGATGCCCTACCTGTGCCCCGCAACGCGCCGGTCGGTCAGAACCTCGCAACGCTGTCGGAAGAAGCGGAAAGGGTCATGCCCAAGGGGCGTAATTTTCAGTAGGCGTGGCCCCTCACCATCAAGCGCTGGCGGGACAGCGCCGTAGAACACCAACCTCAATGTCCGGCCACACTCTATGACGCCGAACTGCCCGGCCCGCCCAGCTTTGGCGGCGACAGCACATCCTCGGCCGAGATGGTCCGCGCTTCCGAGGGAAGCATGATCGGGATGCCGTCGCGCACGGGATAAGCGAGCTTGGCGACCCGCGAGACCAGCTCGCCACGTTCGGGGTCCCAGGCCAGCGGCCCCTTGGTCAGCGGGCAGGCCAAGAGTTCCAGCAGCTTCGGGTCGACCTTGGCTTTCTTTCCATCACGCCCATCCGCCATTGCGTCCCCTTTCCAGCTTTCAGGCCTGCGTTCACCTCACTGCAGGCTCGAGCCAAAATCCTCATTCTCGCGCGCCAGCGTCATCTCGGTGATGGCGATCAGCGTCTCGGCCCTGGTTTTCAGGTCCGCGGCCTCGAGCAATGCCTGCTTCTCGGCTGGTCCGTAGGGCGCCATCATCGACAGCGCGTTGACCAGCATGGCGTTTTCGGCGCGGCTGACGCTTTCCCAGTCGGCTTCCAGATCATTGGCCTGCAGATAGGCGCGAAAGGCCCGCAGCAGCGCCGGCCGGTCGATTTCATCAGCCGCCTGCTCCTCGTCGAGATCGGCGAGGAAGGGCGCCGGTTTGCACTGGCGGAACGGCGTCTTGACCGTCAGCTCGTGGGTGATGCGGAACCGGCACACGCCTTGCAGCGAGATCAGGTAGCGGCCGTCGCCGGTCTCCGAAAAAGCGATGATGCGGCCGATGCAGCCGACATTGCAAAGTTCCGGCTCGCCATCCTCGCGCAAGGCGCCATTGAGGCCGGGCTGGATGATGCCGATGACGCGCGAGCCGGCGACCGCCTCGTCCACCATCTGCAGGTAGCGCGGCTCGAAGATGTTGAGCGGCATGCGGCCGCCCGGCAGCAGGAGCGCGCCCTCGAGCGGAAAAAGCGGGATCGTCGGCGGCAAATCCTTGGCGAGCCGGTAATGCGCGTTTCCCGCTTGCACCTCGTTCCTCCCGATCGCTTCCTTTGTGAAGCGTCAACCTGCCCTGTCCTATCTGGCGCTCAGGCCCGACACCACAAGCCCGTGCGACAAAACAACCGATAACCGGCTCAGGAAAACAGCAACGCCGACAATTTGCGGCGCGCGGCAAGCGTCGCCTCGTCGGTCATGCCCCAGGCCTCGAACAGCTGCAGCAACTGCGTCCTGGCGCCATCCTCGTTCCAACTCCGGTCGGCCTTGATGATGGCCAGCAGGTTGTCGGCGGCTGCCGTGCGATCACCCTTGGCGTTCTGGATCATGGCCAGATCGAAACGCGCCTGATGGTCGGCGGGGTTTTCGGCCAAGCGCCGTTCGAGCTCGGCCGGATTGCCCAACGCCGCCGCCTGCGCGGCCAGCGCGATCTTGGCACGCAGGGCAGCCAGCGGCGGTGCATCCTTCTTGGCCTCCGGCGCCGTTGCCAGGAGCGCCTCGGCACCCTCGGTGTCGCCGGTCTCGAACAACAGGTCGCCCAGCCCGCCAATAGCCTCGACCGTCTCCGGCGCCTGCGCCAGGATGGCGTCATAGATGTCGGCGGCTGCCTGCATGTCGCCGGCATCGCGGGCCTCGGTTGCCGCGGCCAGGGCCTCGGCCACCGGCGGCGCGCCATTGCCCTTGCCGCCCACCTTGGTGATGAACTCGTTGATCTGGCTCTCGGGGATGGCGCCCATGAAGCCGTCGACCGGCTGGCCGTCCTTGAAGGCGATCACAGCCGGAATCGACTGAATGCCGAGCTGGCCGGCGATCGAGGGGTGGTCGTCGATGTTCATCTTGACCAGCTTGACCCTGCCGCCGGCGGCCTTGACCGCCTTTTCCAGCTGCGGGGTGAGCTGCTTGCAAGGTCCGCACCATGGCGCCCAGAAATCGACCAGCACCGGCTGACGCCGCGATTCCTGGATGACGTCGGCGGCGAAGGCGGCGGTCGTCGTGTCCTTGATGACATCGCCGCCGGCAGGGCCCGCGGGCGCATCGCCAAGCGCGGCCTTCGCCGGCGCCGGCGCCGTTCCGCCATACTGGACCGTGGTGGCATACTGGCCGCCAGTGTTTCCGAATGATCCGCCAAACGGATTGTTGTCGCTCATCTCGTCACCCTTTCGGTCGCGCCCCCGGCCCGCGGCTCGGCGCCATGTCTCAATTGGAACTCGGCTTCGCCATCCATGTGGCGATCATGCCGAGACTTTCAAGATAGCAGCATCGTGCCCGGTTGCCTCGACGAATCTGATGAGGTCGGCCGCCGCGATCGATGTCGTCGCCTCGTTGGTCAGTGGATGCGCGTTGATCACGGCATGGTCCATCAGATCCTTGTCGAGCACCAGCTTGACCCTATTTTCCCCGTCGTTGATGACGCCGAAGACGGTGACCGCGCCCGGCGTGACGCCCAAAAGCTCCATCAGCATCTCCGGCTTGCCGAAGGAAACCCGGCCGGCGGCGCCGATCGACTGGTGGATCTGCTTGAGATCGACGATCGCATCCTCGCCGACGGTGACCAGGAAGAAATTGTCCTTCTTGTCCTTCAGGAACAGGTTCTTGGTGTGTCCGCCGGCGATTTCGCCGCGCAGCGCCTGCGAATCAGCCACCGTATAGAGCGGCGGATGGCGTATTGTCGAAACGGCGATGCCGAGTTCGGCAAGAAAGGCCATCAGTTCAGCTTCGGTCTTCGGCATCGATCTTCTTCTCGTCCGTTTCTTGGCCTTGCCGTTTACGGCCAATGCGGCGGCCGACACAAGACCGTCGCGCAAGGAGCGATGAAATCGGCGCGTCGCGGACGGTTTGCCGGCATCGTTCGAGAGTTGCAAAAAGCCTGCTATTTCCCTGTTGCAATCGCCGCGCTCTTCAGCCATATAGGCCCGGCTTGCGGCCAAGACGCCGTGTGAGCGGGTGTAGCTCAGGGGTAGAGCACAACCTTGCCAAGGTTGGGGTCGAGCGTTCGAATCGCTTCACCCGCTCCAGTTTCCTCCAGGGGAATCAAGCATCGAAAAGCCGCGGTTCGCCGCGGCTTTTTCGCAATTCTGGGCCTAATGGAGATCGCAGCCGACTGATGGGCCTCAGATCAGGGTTACACGCGGGTTACCAGTTCGCGGATTCGACGCAGCATGAAATCGCGGCGCCGCCGGAGTGCAGTACAGTTCGCTCAATCCTGTCGGGAAGTCAGAAGACAAGTGCTCGCAACTCGCCGCCTAGGACTGCCGGGCCCCTTCGCGCACCTGCGAATCGATGACTCCAGAAGGGTGGCCAATCGAGATCTAAATCCGCTGCTTCCATACGGTGGCTTTGAGCTTGATCGACCAAACGCGTTGAAATTTGGCGTCCCAACAAAGACGGCCGGATCGAACGTGTCCATGCGTTGTGCCACTAGGCGTAGTTGGCGCCCTAACTCCTCGACGCAACCCGCTGAAACATGCCTGTCTCCGAAATTTGGCGAGCCGCGTACTTATAGAGACTTTTTTGAGCCTCACTGCCGGGGTGAAAATCCAAATCACCCAGAATGGTGAGCAACTCCGCTTTGTTTGGACGAACCCTCTCGAAGTACTCCAGCAAATCGCTCACCGACATCGTGAGGAGTTCCTGCACTGGCTTATCAATACGCTGATCTACCTTAGAAACGATCGCAGAAACGACGTCTTTGCGAGCGGCCTTTGCTGGCACATCAGCGTTAAGTTCACTCGCGAGCGTGCGGAGGTCCTTCACCGTGTAATGGCTTCGGTCCAGCCCACCCTTTGCTCCGTCCTCGCCGAGCCATTCGATCAGTGTGTGGATTTGCTCTCGACTCAGGGGCATTTTGTCAAAAACTCCGATGTCAGACTGCGGAACTGCGCAGACTGTTTTGCCGCATTAGCGCCGCCGATGTCATACACTGGCAACCGCTCCTGCGCTGCGCGACGGATTCCGTCGCCCTCAGTAACATATTCGGTGAACACGGTGCCAGCACGACGCAGTCGGCGGATTTCGTCGGCCTCCGTCTGCTTTGGAGCGCCGCCATATTCTCTAGCCATCATACCCATCGCTCCCGCGAACACGGTAGGATTATAGACTAAGGATTTGTCGATGGTCGCTTTCATCAACGCTACATCATTGTTTACGGTACCAATTTCCGCCACAACGGTTGGAACACCGACGGAAGACTGCAAATCCAGCTTAACGGGAGACACGCAATAGTCTGACGCATATATTATAGACCGAAGAACATCTGAAATCTCCGGGTGAGAATCAATCAATACATAGTCGTAAGATTGTCCGAGGTGGTTGATGACCTCACGGATTACCTTTAGGTGCCGAAGCAAGGATAAATTGTTCTCAACTATGTTGTTTGTTGAAGGCAGCTTGTCTGTCGTGACGTTCGCCAGCCGGGTATCTGCAACGATTGCATCCACACCAACTGATGCTGTGCGGATGGTCACGCTCGGATCAAACGTGCTGGCGCTATATAGTTGCTGGAACTTGGCGAATAGCGTTACGTCGGGCAGTGTGCCCTGACGGAATTGCTCGATAAGATCCGGAAAGAGCCGACCGGTAATTCCGCCGCGCTGGTAATCAGCGTCGATCACGAGAACTGATTTCTTATGAAAGCGGTGCAGTCCAACTGCAATATGATAGCAAGCCGTCGTCTTTCCGACGCCTCCCTTTTCACTGACGAATCCCACAACAGCCATTCGGCCACCCCCTTCGAATGCGAGCATACTCATACACTGGCGGGGATAGCACACAAGACATCAAAGTATGTCTACCGTCCCGCCGCCGCCCGCATTATCTCGTACGGATCGGCCCCTATCGCCTTTGCCACAGCAATAAATTCCGCCACCTCCAGCCGACGCTCACCTAATTCAAACTTCGACACAAACGTCTGGCGCTGACCGAGCCGCTTCCCGAGTTCCACCTGGGTCATGCCCGCATCTTTGCGAGCCTGCACGAGCAACTCGATCATTCATACCACCGTCTCGGCCGCCCATATCGCCTGCGCATTGTGCATGATGCAGACGCCATCGTATCGCGGATCGTGGCACGCGGGTCGACGTTAATAGCGCCGGCCCTGCCGGACATGCAGGCCGCCATACAGTGCTCCGCTGTTCGAAGCGCGCTGAGGCACTGGTACCGCGATAAAGCGAAGAAGCATTTCCCTGAGCGCGTGCGCCTCGTGGCCGAAGCTTTGGGAATCAGTCGACCACCGATCCACATAGTGGACCAATCCAAGCGGTGGGGGAGCTGTGACGCGCGAGGACATATCCGCCTGAATTGGCGGTTGGTCATGGCACCAGTACCGCTCATCGACTACGTCATTGCGCACGAAACCTGCCACATCCTTGAACACAACCATTCTCGGCGCTTCTGGCGAGCGCTCGAAACGATTATACCGGACTTCGAAGAGCAGTTGAGAAGGCTCGACAGGCTAGGACACAAGTTCATCTGGTAGTGCCGGCTACGCGGCGGCGAACAGAGCCGACAGGCCCGAATCTGAAAGCCACGCAACCCAACGGTGGAGAAACGCTCGATAGTCCGATTGTTTGATTCGAAGTAAATTGACGCCGACTAACTCACCAGTCTCGCGATCATATCTCCCACTACCAAAGAGCAGCATCGCAACAGGGCTGCCATAAGAACTCCTTCCGTACACATCAAGATAAGCTATTCCGCCGTGCGCTAACGCATTGCGTAGAATTCCGCACCATTGCGAGGTAGACATTTTACTTGCCGCCGATGCAGCTTCATCGCTTTCGAGTTGATCTACAATCTCGTCCGGAAGCGCATTTGCCAGGTTTGGGAGGGGTGATCGGGAGGTTGTGACAAATCGCCATTCACCCTCTCTGTAAAAACGGGCCGTGCTGAAGGCCTGTCCGCCCAATTCCCTATCGACGGCTGCAGATACCTCGGCATCTATGTGGCGGTCGTCCGCATACGCCCCCGCCTCGTTGCTTCTGCGGCGCTCAATGCGCTCAATCGGAAGATTGATGATCGGCATAGACATGGAAATCAGAAACGTTGTTGAAAGTGGCCCCAAGTGAGGAGCGTCCAGCTGGCGCGTTCGCTCCACTTCTGGCCACAACTGCTCGATCAGCTGCAAGCACCGTTGTGGTATTTCCACGCTGTAGTGAATTGGGGTTCCCATCTGCAACCTGCCGGAGTTTGTGCAACATGTCCAAAAGCATAAACCGTCTAAGGTCACCGCGCGGTTACCGTCTCTGGCGTGCACTGAAATTCACCTGAGTCCATCGGAGTTGTTCCGAGTTGAAAATGGAATGAGCAGGGATCGCGTTCTGGCGCGCATTGGGAGGGTATCGAGCATACTACCGTGAACCCCTTGGACGGCGTAATTTCTCGCTTGCCAAGGTTGGGGTCGAGCGTTCGAATCGCTTCACCCGCTCCAGTTTCCTCCGGGGAATCAAGCATCGAAAAGCCGCGGTTCGCCGCGGCTTTTTCATTTCCTAGGGCACCGGAACCACAGCTACCTCAGGGCCTGCGAAAAGGCCGTGGTCACCGCCCGGTTACCAATTTGCGGATTCGGCGCAGCGCGCAATCGTAGCGTCGAAGGTGTGCGGCAGTGCAGTACCTCCAGGCAGAACGGGCAAACGCTGGCCACCATAGAGCCATGGCAAAGCAATGAACGTTCTTTATCTGATGCTTAACGTGATAATGCTTTCCCGCGCGTCTCCCGTTCGCGGCCTTCGGATACTTGACGCCACATTTCATAGGCGGAGGAGATGCTGCGGCCCAAACCCAGCCCGACAATCCCCCGGGAATAACATGGAATCGCAGGAAGCTCGCCTCCCGCCAGGCAGCCGCGTGTCAGTGTTTGGCACCCGACGTGTCGCCGGCGGCATCCGCGCCAGCCTGCTTTCGTCCGGCGGTCAGTTTACCGGACTCGAACTCCTCGACCGCCTTGTCCCAGCAGGCCTTTTCACGGTCGGGCATCAGGCCTTCCCGTTCCCAAAGTTCGTGGGCCCGCTTCCTGATATGCGCGACACGTTCTTCTTGGCTGATCACCATGGCCGTATTCCTCTGGATTTCCTGAGGAAGCAACCGGACAGCGCCTGAAATGTTCCAACCCGGATGTCGTCAAACTCGGCCAAGTCGAACACTTCATCCAAGACCGCGATTCGATACGCTTCTTGCCTTCAGGCGCTCTTCGCCCGCTCCCCCTTGCGCACTGTGCGCCAGCGAGGTCCAGCTGTTGGTCGAGGCGAGGTGGCAATAGAGCAGGCCGAGCGCATCTGACTTCCTGAGGTCGAGAAGGCCTCGTCGCTCAATGTGTTGAAGGCCGCCTCGTCGATCACCTGGAATTCGGTGAGGTTGAGCACTTCGCCGCCTTCCAGCGTCACTTTGCTCTCGCGCGGCGAAAACAGGCCGTGCGCAGGGATCAATATCATCGAGCAACCAGCTTGATTGTCTGCACCCGCAGTGCTCCGTTGCCGATTGAGGCATATGGAGACTTTCATGACGGGTTTTGTCGACCGCCAGCGCGCCACGCATTTGATGCAACGCGCCGGCATGGCGGCGCTGGTGCTCTGCGCGCCCGAGGCCTTCCACTATGCGACCGGCGCGTCGATCGGCCCGGCCGGCCTGTTCCGGCGCGCCGGCGCCGGCTTCGTCGTCATCCCGGCCAGACAGGACCTGCCGATCGGCCTCGTGGTCGCGGACTTCAACCCCGCGCAGTTGCGGACCGCCGCGCCCGAGATGGTTGTGCGTTCGCACCCGATCTGGATCGAGTCCGCGCCGGTCGGGACAGGACCTGCCGGGCTGGCGGAGCGCATCGAGGCCGGGCTGGCCTCGCTCGGTCGCGCGCCCGATTTTTCGCGTCCCGCCACCTTCGACCTCGCCGGCTCGGTGCGCCAGTTGCAAGCCATGCTCATCGATTTCGGGCTGGAGCGCGCCACGCTCGGCCTCGACCTCGACTTCATTCCCGCCGCCGATTTTGCGGCCATCCAGGCGCTGCTGCCGGATTGCCCTGTTGTCGACGGGTCGTCCGTGCTGGACCGGCTGCGCGCCGTCAAGTCGCAGCGCGAGATCGACCTCCTGCGGCAAGGCATCATCTTGTCCGAAGCCGGGCTGGAGCGGCTGCAGGTCGACGCCATGGCCGGCATGCGCCAGGGCGACCTCGTCGCGCTCTACCGGCAAGGCGTCGCCACTGCGGCGGCCGGCTTGTCTCATCCGGTCATCACGGCCGAATATATAACGCTCGGTGCCCGGGCCAAAGGCGCCGACGCCAGGGCCGTGGCTGGCGATCCGCTGAAATGCGACATGGTCTGCACGGTCGGCGGCTACGCCTCCGATATGTCGCGCAACTTCACCTTCGGCCCGCCCCCGGCGGATCAAGCGGAGCTGCACGCCATTGCCGAGCGCGCCTTCGAGGATGGCCTGGCCGAGCTTGTCCCCGGAAACACGCTCGCCCATGTCCACCGCGTCGCCACCGAAAGCCTGGCGCGGCAAGGCCTGCGCTCCTACCGTCGCGGCCATTTCGGCCACGGCGTCGGCCAGTCGGTCTTTTCCGAACAATGGCCGTTCATCGCCGCCGACAGCGATATCGCGATCGAGGCCGGCATGGTGCTGGCCTTCGAGATCCCGCTCTACATCGACGGCCTCGCCAGCTTCAATCTCGAGGATCAGTTCCTGATCACGCCGGATGGACCGATAGTGATGAACCGGCTGCCGAGGCGGCTAGAGGTGATTGGATAGGGAGGCAGGGGTTGGCGCGCTTGCGTTGCCCATTGCGAGGCAGCACTCTACGGCGGAACTCGGCGGCGATGCCTGGGCACGCATCGGCTGCAACGGTGCCGGGTGCATGGAACGACAGCGTACAGACATGATAAGAAATCGGGTCGAAAGCGGGCTAGGGAAGATCGACTTCATGACCGGAGCTGCCAGACATCCGATTGCCATGCCCGAATATGCCGACACGTTGAAGCCGACCGCCTCGCGCTTCGCCTTCCTGGCAATGATCGACGTCTTGGCGGTAGCCTCGGCCTACAAGCTCGACGGCTCGGCCCACGAGACGGTCCGCCGCATCAAATACAACGCCCAGATCCACCGTACGGGGAAGGAAATGGAGCCGTTGGGAGACTAGTCGCTCTCCCCGTCACTATGCCGGGAGAAGGTGCCGGCAGGCGGAAGAGGGGCAGCGCCGACTTCGACCGTCCCAATACACGGATTGGACTTATACAAGAGGGAAGAAATGCTCGAAATGTCACCATCCAAACAGGCGGCCGCATGGCTCGAATCCCTGGCGCACGCGCTTGAATCCGGCGACGTGTCGGCCGCAAGCAACCTGTTCGTCGACGATTGCTACTGGCGCGACCTGCTGACCTTCACCTGGAACATCACCACCATGGAAGGCCGCGACGCCATCGCCGATATGCTGAAGTCGACGCTGGCGACGACCAGGCCGGCCTCGTGGCAGATCACCGGCGAGGCGACCTCGGATGAAGGCACGATCGAGGCCTGGTTCACCTTCGAAACGGCGGTGGCCACGGGACAAGGCATCATGCGCCTGCGC
The DNA here is from genome assembly GCF_006441095.1 of Mesorhizobium sp. B2-5-4. Classification (NCBI taxonomy): domain Bacteria; kingdom Pseudomonadati; phylum Pseudomonadota; class Alphaproteobacteria; order Hyphomicrobiales; family Phyllobacteriaceae; genus Mesorhizobium; species Mesorhizobium sp. B2-5-4. The sequence continues at coordinate 67,736 of NZ_VFUR01000020.1, forward strand.
GATGGCCGCTGCCGCACGCTGTTCACGGCGATGACCGACCTGAAAGGGTTCGAGGAGCGCAAGGGCGCGACGCGGCCGCTCGGCGTGCGCCACAAGGCGGACCCGGAACGCGAGACCTGGTCGGAGGCGCGGGCGCGCGAGACGCGCGAGCTTGGCGCCTCCGAGCAACCCTATTGCCTGGTCATCGGCGGCGGCCAGGGCGGCATCATGCTCGGCGCACGGCTGCGTCAGCTCGGCGTGCCCACCATCGTCATCGAGAAGAACGAACGGCCAGGCGATTCCTGGCGCAACCGCTACCGCACGCTCGTGCTGCACGATCCGGTCTGGTACGATCATCTGCCCTACATTCCGTTCCCCGACAATTGGCCCGTCTTCACGCCCAAGGACAAGATGGGCGACTGGCTGGAAATGTACACGCGCGTCATGGAGCTGAATTACTGGGGCGCCACAAGGTGCCTCAGCGCCAGTTACGACGAGGCGGAGAAAGAATGGACCGTGGTGGTCGACCGCGCCGGCCAGCGCCTCACGCTGAAGCCCAAGCACATCGTCTTCGCCACCGGCGCCTATGGTCCGCCGCGCAAGATCGAGCTGCTGGGCGCGGACCGGTTCGAGGGCGAGCTGCTGCATTCCAGCCAGTATTCGAGCGGCGAGAAATTCCGCGGCAAAAAGGTCGCCGTCATCGGCGCGGCCAGTTCCGGGCACGATGTCTGCGTCGACCTCTGGGAAAGCGGCGCCGACGTCACCATGATCCAGCGTTCGCCGACCACGGTGGTGAAGTCGGACACGCTGATGCAGGTCGGCTTCGAAATCTTCTCCGAGGATGCGCTGGCGCGCGGCATCACCACGGAAAAGGCCGACATGATCGTCGCCTCGACGCCGTTCGCGCTGGTGCCCAAGGGCCAGCGCGCGCTCTACGACGTCATCCGCGCGCGCGACGCCGCATTCTACGAGCGTCTCGCCGCGTCCGGCTTCGCGCTGGATTTCGGCGACGACGAGACCGGCCTTTTGATGAAGGCCTACCGCACCGGCTCGGGCTATTACATCGATGTCGGCGCGTCCGACCTGATCATCGACGGCAAGATCGGCATCCGCAGCGGCGTCGCGGTAAAATCGCTGGCAGCCAAAGGCATCCTGTTCGAGGACGGCAGCGAGATCGAGGCCGATGCCATCATCGCCTGCACCGGCTACCAGTCGATGAACGAGAACGTGGCGGCTCTCGTCTCGCGCGAGGTCGCCGACAAGGTCGGCCCGTGCTGGGGCCTCGGCTCCGGTGTCAAGGGCGACCCCGGCCCCTGGCAAGGCGAATTGCGCAACATGTGGAAACCGACGGCGCAGGAAGCATTATGGTTCCACGGCGGCAATCTGGCCCTGTCGCGGTTCTATTCGAAATACGTGGCGCTGCAGATCAAGGCGCGGATGGAGGGGATCGAGACGCCGGTGTACGGGGCGCCGGGCCTCTAGCTTCTTCCTTCTTCCACAGGGGGAGAAGGGAAGACCGCACAGCCTCACTCATGCCCATGCCCGAAATGCCGGGTCGCCACCTCGACATGGGTATGCGCGGCATGCGCTTCGAAACGCTCGGTCTCGCCAAGGTCATTCGCCGCTTCGTTCGGCCACCAGGTGCCGCCAATGACGATGCCTTCCGACATCAGCCGCTGGTCGGCGACCAGCGAGACGCCGACCGCGTCGACGAAGGTGAAGCGGCCCGGACGCTGCCGCAGCACGGCGACATCACCCGCCGTGCCGACCGCCAGCGTGCCGAGATCGGGCCGCGCGATCGCCCGCGCCGGCGCTTGCGTCGCGGCGCGCAAAACCTCGACCAGCGGCATGCCGAGCGCCATCAGCTTCGACATGCACACCAATATGTCGAAGGCCGGCCCGTCGACGCAGTAGAGATGCACATCGCTCGAGATGACGTCGGGCGCCAGACCTTCTGCGAGCATGGCGCGGGCGACGTCGAAATCGAACGAGCCCATGCCGTGACCTAGATCGAAGATGACCCCGCGCTCGCGCGCCAGCCACATGTCGGGCCGCACCATGCCGGAGGCGAACACCGGCGCATTGGGGAACGGCCGAAAGCAATGGGTGAGGATGTCGCCCCGGCGCAGGCGCGGCAGCACTTCGGAGCGGCCGGGCGGCGGCTCGTCTATATGCGCCATCAGCGGCAGCCCGGCCTTGTCGGCGGCTTCCAGCGCCAGATCGACCGGCGCGATGCCGCTGGTGCCGCCGGCATGCTTGCCGGAGCGCACCTTGACGCCGACGACGACGTCGGCGTGCTCGCGCACCGCCGCCACCACCTCGCGCGGTTCGCAAAGCCGGAGATCGCTGCATTCGCCGACCGACACAGTCTGCGAGAAGCCGAAAATGCCGGCAAAGGAAATGTTGACATAGGCCAGGATGCGCACCTTGGAGCGCTCCATGACATGACGGCGGAAGCCGAGGAAATTGCCCGCACCCGCGCTGCCGGCATCGATGAAGGTGGTGGTTCCGCTCTTGGCGGCGAGCCTGTCGGCATCGACGCCGAGCGAGGTGCCGCCCCAATAGACGTGGCTGTGCAGGTCGACCAGACCGGGCGCGACGATGCAGCCGGACGCGTCGACCACCTGCGCGGCGCTGGTCACGGGGATGTCGGCATCGACAGCGGCGACACGGCGGTTGGCGATGGCGACATCGCGTGGCGCGTCGATGCCGGACGCCGGATCGATCAGCCGTCCACCCTTCAGCAGGAGGTCGAATTGCATGGAGATGCCTCCGCCTTGTTACTTTGCCTTTCAGACCGGCCTGTACGCGACGGCCTCGACTTCGATCTTGATGTCGATCATCAGCCGCGATTCGACCGTGGTGCGCGCCGGCGGGTTCTTCGGGAAGTGCCTGGCATAGACCGCGTTGAAGCCGCCGAAGTCGCGCGCGTCCTCCAGCCAGACGGTGGTCTTGACCACGTCCTCCATCGTACAGCCGGCTAGCGCCAGCGCGGCCTTCACATTGGCGAGCACCTGCTCGGTCTGTTCCGCAATGCCGCCCTTGACCACGATGCCGTCGCCGCCGACCGGAACCTGGCCCGAGACAAAGACGAAATCGCCGGCCCGCACGGCGGGCGACAGCGGCACATGGGACGTTCCAAAAGTCTGCTTGGGCAAGGGATGGCCTCCTCCGGTGACATGGCAAGGCACCGAGGCGGCGCCCGCTTCGGGACGAGATTTACCGCGATCGGGGTGATCCCGATAGGGCCCTTGTTGGAAAGCAACATCCTTCTAAATCCGTGTTGCTTTATTACAGAAGCGCTTGCATCGTGCGCTGCCGGACGGGCTCGACGCCACGACGGACAGACGCCCTTGCGAGACCGGAGACCCCGACGATGACCTTCGACAAGAACCCGTTTCCTTCCGGCGACGCCGACCGCCACGCGCTGTGGGAGATGCTGGTGCGGCGCGACATCGACGCCTTCATCGGTCAGGACTGGTCCATGGTCGAGAACGACTTCGTCGCCGAAAGCTTCTTCGGCATGCACGCGCATTTCCTCGGCAACGCCGATGCCTGGCGGCTGCAATTCCCGCGGCTGGAGATCTATCGCGACGAGTGGCTGCGCCAGGCCAAGGAGACGGCGGCGACCAAATTCGCCGAGCCGTTGCGCGAGGCGCTGTTTCGCGTCACCAATCTGCGCGACATCGATGTCGACGGCGACCGCGCCGTGCTGCACAAGAAGTTCGACGGCAGCGTCGCCAAGGCGGATGGCAGCGTCGACCGGCTGAAATGGCAGACGCTGTATTTCTGCCGGAAGGTCGGGGCGAACTGGAAGATAGCCGGCTTCGTCGGCTACATGCCGTATCCACTGGGCGGCTAGCCGAGGCGCCGGCTGATTGCCGTGCGCCCGCACGGCAATCAGTACAGCGTGATGATAGCCGGCAGCAGTCCGCTTTCCCGGAGATACTCGATGAGTTCGATGATCGGGAAGATGGCGAGGAAATAGAGCCCGTCGAAAAAAGTGCGCTTCAACGCGCGCGTCGAGAACTGCAGCTCGTCACTGTCGCGGTAGAGCAGCGGGTTCGGCCAGAACCGGGGCGTCGCCTTGATATAGGCTGAATAGGCCGGGCCGAACTTGCCCAGGAGATATTCGGCTTCCTTGCGCGCCGTGACGCGGAAGATCAGGAAGCTGGCGACGCCGAGTGCGGCGGCGGCCACCAGCGACCCATAGAGCAGACCGATACCGACCGCACCGACCGTCGAGAAGAAGTAGAGCGGGTTCTGGGTCATCGAGAATGGACCCGCCGAAACCAGCTCCTCATTCTTCTTGCCGCCGACATAGAGGATGCTCCACAGCCGGCCGGCGACGCAGGCGAGCACCAGGCAGAAGCCGAATAATTCGAGCGTTTCGTGGCCGTTCGAGCCTTCGCTGAGCGCCGGTTTGGTCAGGAACAGCAGCAGCACCGCCGGCGCCGCCGCGACGCGGATGAAAATCAGCCGCTTGCGCTGGACGAAAGCCTTCGAAACCGGCTTGAGGGAGGCGTAGGTCATTGGTGTTTTCCTGGGGCGCTCTATACGAGCCCGGCCACTGGGGCACGCCATTGATGGCGGATGCAAGGCATTCATCCTCTAACAGCGCACCACGCGGCATTCGTAAAGACCTTTTGCGCCAGGCAAAGCCATCCTTACGAATTTGTATGCCGCCAGACAGGCTGGAGTGAAGTCGCTTGCCTATTGTCCGGATGCCGGATCGCCGCCGCAACATCGACATCGGGACACTTGCCATGCTCGCGCCCAACACACACCCCGCCGCACCAAGCCACAACCGGGTTCCCGACGTCACCCTCGACTTCTGGCTGGTCAAGCTGATGGCGGTGACCATGGGCGAGACGGCGGCGGATTATCTCGCCGTCAACCTCGGCCTTGGGCTGACCGCCACCTCGCTGATCATGACCGGCGTCCTGATCGTCGCCCTCGTCCTGCAGTTCACGCGGAAACGCTACGTGCCCTGGGCCTACTGGCTGGCGGTGGTGCTGATCAGCGTCGTCGGCACGTTGATCACCGACAACCTCGTCGACAATTTCGGCGTGCGCCTGCAGACCACGACGATTGCCTTTTCCGTTGTGCTCGCGGCGACATTCGCGGTCTGGTACGCGAGCGAGCATACGCTTTCGATCCACACCATCTTCACCACCAGGCGCGAGATCTTCTACTGGCTGGCGATCCTCTTCACCTTCTCGCTCGGCACCGCCGCCGGCGATCTTGTCGCCGAAACTTTCGACATGGGCTATCTGACCACGGGGCTGCTGTTCGGCGGCGTCATCGCGCTCATCGCGCTCGCCTATTACCTGTTCCACCTGGACGCCATCCTGGCGTTCTGGCTGGCCTATATATTGACGCGTCCGCTGGGTGCCTCCTTCGGCGATTGGCTGTCGCGGCCGGCCGAACATGGCGGTTTGGGTTTCGGCACCATTTTCACCAGCCTGATCTTCCTCGGCTGCATCATCGCCCTGGTCCTCTCCATGACATTGAGGCAAACCGCCGGCGATGCCGACGAGATCCTGCTGGAATCGGACTGAGCCGCCGCCGGGCCCTGCGGCGGCAGCCGGCCTTGCGACCATCCTAGGAACGGACCCGTGCCGGTGATAGCCTGTCCCCGATATCGGCAATCAACCGGAACAGCGATGCGGCTACTTCTCGTCGAGGACGACCACAGGACGGCGGACTACATCGTCAGGGGCCTGACCGAGGCCGGCCATGTCTGCGACCTCCTGCGCAACGGCCATGACGGGCTTTTCGCCGCGACCGGCGGCGGCTACGACGTGATCGTCGCCGACCGGATGATTCCGGGCCTCGACGGCCTGTCGATGGTCAAGGCTGTCCGCGCCGCCGGCGTGCGCACGCCGGCGATCTTCCTCACCTCCGTCGGCGGCATAGACGACCGCGTCGAGGGGCTCGAGGCCGGCGGCGACGACTATCTGGTCAAGCCCTTCGCCTTTTCCGAGCTGCTTGCCCGCATCAACGCGCTCGGCCGGCGGCCGGCCGCGCAGGAGCAGAAGACCGTTCTGAGGGTCGCCGACCTCGAAATGGACCTCATCATGCGGCGCGTCGTCAGGCAGGGCCAGCCGATCGACCTGCAGCCGAGGGAGTTCAGCCTGCTCGAGGTGCTGATGCGCGGCGAGGGCCGCGTCATCACCCGCACCATGCTGCTGGAACGCGTCTGGGATTTTCATTTCGATCCCAAGACCAGCGTTGTCGAAACCCATATCAGCCGGTTGCGGACCAAGGTCGACAAGCCGTTCGGTACCCAGCTCATCCACACTATCCGCAACACCGGCTACAGCCTGCACGCGCCGCTCTCCCAGTGATCGCGCCATCCCGATGACCGCGACTTTCTCATGACCGCAACGTGGACCCGCCTGCTGCGCAGCACGCCGTTCCGGCTTGCCCTGACGTTCGCCTTCCTGTTCATGCTGGCCTTTGTGCTGGCGGGCGCCATCGTCTACCAGATGATGAGCGCCGACCTTGCCGAGCAGCTGGACGACACCATCAAGGAAACCTATTCCGTCATCGCCGCGACCTATGCCGACAAGGATCTCAGGGAGTTGGTGGAGACCGTCGAAAGCCACTCCACGCGCAGCCCTGGGAAGGAGCAGCTCTTTTCGCTGACCGACGCAACCGGCAACCATATCGCCGGCAACTTCACCGCGGCGGGGCTTCCCGATGGTTTCTCGATGTTCGGCGCCGAGATGCCTGGCCTGCCGCCGGGCACCGAATACCGCGCCTATTCCGGTCCGGTCGGCGCCAACACGCTGACCATCGCCTTCAGCCTCTCCGAAACGGAGGAGCTGGAAACGATCATGCTGATGAGCTTCGGCTGGGCGACGCTCATCATCACCGGCCTGGCCGTCGCCGGCGGCGCCCTGCTCGCCGCGCGCGTCCAGCGCCGTCTCGACGGCATTGCCGTCACGATGGTCGACGTTTCGCATGGCCGCCTCGACACCCGCATCCCGCTGACCGGCAAGGGCGACGACATCGACATCGTCTCCAGCCAGGTCAACGCGGCGCTCGATCGCCTGTCGGCACTGGTCGAAGGCATGAAGCAGGTCAGCGCCGACATCGCGCACGATCTTAAGACGCCGCTCAACCGCCTGCAGATGATCCTGGAGGGTGCGGCCGACAAGGCCGCGCGGCACCAGGACGTCTCCGACGATCTGGCCGACGCCCGCACGGAAGGCCATCAAATCAACGAGACCTTCGACGCGTTGCTGCGGATCGCGCAGATCGAGGCCGGTGCGCGCAAGGCGCGCTTCACCGATGTCGATCCCGGCGAGATCCTGCGGACCATCGCCGAGGTCTACACCGACGTGGCCGAGGACGACGGCAAGTCGCTGTTGCCGCCGCGGCTGGAGGAGACGACGGGCCGGATCCACGGCGATCGCGAACTGTTGACGCAGATGGTCGCCAATCTGGTGGAGAACACGCTGCGCCATTGCCCGCCCGGCACCTCGATCAAACTGTCGGTGACGCGCCAGGGTGACCGCGTCCTTGCCAGCGTCGCCGACAATGGCCCCGGCATTCCCGCCGGCGAGCGCGAAAAAGTGTTTCAGCGGCTCTACCGGCTGGACCACAGCCGGTCGACGCCGGGCAGCGGTCTCGGCCTCAGCCTCGTCCGGGCCATCGCCGACCTGCACGGCGCGACCATCACGCTCGAGGACTGCCGGCCTGGGCTGGCCGTGGTGGTGAGTTTTCCGGGTTGCAGCTAACCCCTCAAATGCTTCAACATGGTTTCCAACTCCTCTTTCCGAGAGAGCTTTAGACCGGGCAGCCTAACCAATTCTTGCAGGATATCGTCGCCAATTCTTCGATGTACAGAAGTACCCTTTTCCAAAATCTTCTGCCAGAAATTGTACGCTTCTTCAGGCTCGCCCTTTGCCAGAAAATATCTGGCCCACAACCCGTTCTGAATATCTGACCGTATACCTTTGAAGCGGTGGCTTAGTTGCTCAAATCCAGCTTGAGCATCTTCAAATTTTCTAGTCCGAATCGCGGTCGTTATGAATTGAGTGATCATCTCGAACTGCGGATGTCTATTCAAATCCAGCGCCTGCCTTGCAGCTAAAAATGCCTCCTCTAATTTGCCCTGACCTAGAAGAATAGTGGAGCGCCGATGCTCAACTCGTGACTCATCCTCGACTTTGCTCAACTTATCCAGCAGCGCCAAAGCGTCTTCAAACCGCTCTTCGGCTACCGCCACCTTTACTTCAAAATCGATGACATACTTATTGTCGGGATCAGCTTCGTGTGCACGTTGAAGGTGCGCGGCAGCACCCTTGAAATCGTTCTCCTCGTACAAACATTGGCCCAACTCGCGGTGAACGGCGGCCCCGCGCATGCCGAGCGCGATAGCCTCCTTGTATCTAGCTGCCGCCGCCTTGGTATCTCCCCTTTTTCTCTGGAGGAACCCTTCTAGAAAACGAGCCTCCTTCATGCTCTTTTTCTTTACAAGCTCAATTAACGGCTGCGCATCGGTATACATTTCCAATTGAGTATATGCCCGAGCTAGAAACTTCAGAATATCGAGATGGTCCGGCCTCATGTCGAGCGCCTGAAGCCCGATTTCTATCGACCGCTGATAATCTTGGCCGTGGTAAAGCTCCTGCTGTACGTTAGTCAGATCGCTCACCATATGGAACAGACCCGCTCTATTCCTGCCCGCGAGTACATATGATTTGTACCGTGCTCTCACCAGTGAGAGCGGGATGTCCCCACCGTATGTGTCGCCAGCAGCCCGATCGTTCAGAAAGCTGTCAATCTCGTCAGCTATCCGGGCAAACGGTATATTGAGCTTTCCGAATACTTTATGAGTGACTTCCTGTATAGGATCTGCTACCGAGTAGTAGCCATTCATGCTCACCGAGACTATCGCCAAATCAACAAGTCTCATCATCTCGCTATCTAAGTCATTGTGATCTATATCCAGAGCGTTACCGATGACAGATAAAGGAAGCTCCTCAAACTGCGGAAGTATAGAAAGTATGGATTTTTGAATATTAGAAAACTTACTGTCCTTTTCCAATAATCTGAGAAACGCGCCCTCTCGGTACTCAATTAAGAAGCGGCCATTTCGTAGAACCATATCTTTGCCATATTCTTTGACAAGCTCTACCACATAGTACGCGGCTGGCGGATACCCCTTCACGCGAGACGACAGCGTGTCGATTTCCTGCATAGTCATGTCAAACCTCTCGCGTCCCGCGAGCTGTCGTATCAACGTCTTAGTACCATCCTCGCTAAGTCGCTCTAGTTTAACCGTCGGTAGGAGAAGCCCAGGCTCAAGTAGTATCTGCTCAGGTTTGCGCCTAGATATTAATATCATGCGTTGATCAACCGATAGGAAAACTGCCCGTACCAGATCTTGTATTTCTTGATAGAAGGCTCCTTCGTCATCCAGCATACCGCCGTGGTCCACAAGTATTATCGCCTCACGGTTAGCCTGTGCAATTGATAAATATTCAACAATAGCGGATATATTATCTTCAACTGTGGAGGAGTCAGCCTGAGTTTGCTCCTGCTCGTAAGATTCCGGGTTTTTCACCTCATTATATTGGGCAGCGATTTTTACACGCAAATCCGCAGCAGTATCACCTGGCTCGACCTTTATTTGGACTGCACGTCGAAAATCGAGGACGTTCTGAACAACCCTTCTTGCGAGAGTCCGTCGACCGATGCCCGGCAGGCCCCACAACGCGACAACTCCTGGCGGACGATGATCCGCGGGCGTCATTCGCTCTTCGACTTGTTCAAGGCTTCTCCCTCGGCCAATGAAGAGATCCGGCACAGACTCACTTTTGACCCTGTTTATGTGATCTCGGATCATTCTCGCAGCAGCGGCTGGATGTTCGAGTAGCGGTGTATTTACGGACCGCAACCAGGACGGTAATTCGTCGAATCCAACGGAAGCGTCAATTCTCACGCCGACTGCCTTGGCGAGCTTCTTTTCTAGCAACCTCTCTCCGGCCTGGTCCAATTCGAAATTAACCCAGAAGCTATCGAGCGAGCTCCGAGAGATAAAAAGAACGAATATTGCGCTTTTGTCGAGACCTCTCAGAATTTCATCCCTGAAAGCTTCACCGTGATCAAATGAGAACTCCTGATAGGTAACAAATTCCCGATGCAGGGATTTCGCTACCTCAGATACGAAACTCCTATCGACGGTCGAGTGAGACAGAAACGCCTTCATTGTATACGCCCCCTTTTTCGGTATACCAACTTACATGCAAGCCGGGTATGTTTATGTAGATTTATGTGTTGTCCACAACGACAAAATTGTTCTTAGGCGGAAGTAAATGCTCAGAACGCTCCTCAGCGGTCGATCCGCGTCGACAGGATGATCGACGACGCGGTCCGCTCCACCCCGTCCATGGCGCCGATCTGGTCGAGCAGCGTATCGAGGTCGCGGATCGACGGTGCGTCGACGATGACGATCATGTCGAAATTGCCGCTGACCGAATGCAGCGTCCGCACGGACGGCAATGCCTGCAGGCTGCGCACCACCCTATCGGCCAGCTTGGGCGTGACGGTGAGCAGCACATGCGCCCTGACCAGCCCCTGCTCATAGTCCGGCGCCAGCCTGACGCCATAGCCCGTGATGATGCCGCGCTGCTCCAGCCGCTCGATCCGGCTTTGCACCGTGGTGCGCGAAACGCCGAGCTGCCGCGCCAGTTCGGCCGTCGAGGCGCGCGCGTTGGCGCGCAGCAGGGAAAGCAGGGCCTGTTCGGCATCACTGAGCATTTCGACGAAACTCTTCGGCAAATTAACTAAAGATAGGGTGCGGTTTGCAGGATCTCACGCTTCCTTTCGACAGGCAAGCTGCGATGATTCCGGCGAACGCAAATGGCAGGGGTATTTGACCATGAACAACATCGTTATCGTCGGGGCCGGCAAGATCGGCTCGACCATCGCCGAAATGCTCGCCGCAACGGGTGACTACCACGTCACCCTCGTCGACCGCTCGGCCGCGCAACTCACTGCCGCCGAAGTGCCCGACGGCGTCGAGACACTCGAACTCGACATCGCGGCGGTCGGTGCGCTTGAAGCCGCACTCGTCGGCAAGTTCGCGGTGCTGAGCGCCGCCCCCTTCCATCTCACCACGCGCATCGCCGAGGCGGCGGCCAGCGCCGGCGTGCATTATCTCGATCTCACCGAGGATGTCGTCTCGACCAGGCGCGTCAAGGAGCTGGCACGTTCCGCCAAGAGCGCCTTCATCCCGCAATGCGGACTGGCGCCGGGGTTCATCTCGATCGTCGCCAACGATCTCGCCAGCCGCTTCGACACGCTGGAAAGCGTGCGCATGCGCGTCGGCGCGCTGCCGCAATACCCGTCCAACGCGCTGAACTACAATCTGACCTGGAGCACCGACGGCGTCATCAACGAATATTGCGAGCCCTGCGAGGCGATCGTCGAGGGCGAGCTGGTCGAAGTGCCGCCGCTGGAAGAGCGCGAGGAGTTCTCGCTCGACGGCGTCACCTATGAGGCGTTCAACACCTCGGGTGGGCTCGGCACCTTGGCCGAGACGCTGAAGGGCAAGGTGCGCACGCTGAACTACCGCACCATCCGCTATCCCGGTCATGCCGCGATCATGAAGGCGCTGCTCAACGACCTTGGCCTGCGCCACCGCCGCGACGTGCTGAAGGACATTTTCGAAAGCGCCCTGCCGGCGACGCTGCAGGACGTGGTCATCGTGTTCGTCACCGTTTCCGGCCGCAAGAACGGCCGCCTGCTGCAGGAGACCTACGCCAACAAGATCTATTCCAGGCGCGTCGGCCAGACCGTGCGCAGCGCCATCCAGATCACCACCGCCTCCGGCATCTGCGCCGTGCTCGACATGCTGGCCGATGGCAGCTTGCCGGCGACCGGCTTCGTCAAGCAGGAGGAAATCGCGCTCGAAGCCTTCCTCGCCAACCGCTTCGGCCGCGCCTATGCCCAACATGAGATGGTAAGCCGGCTGGCGGGGTAAGCTTTTCGGATACGCCGGCGGGACAGCGCCCGGGGCGCTGTCCCGCCGGCATTGCCGATCTGCGTCGGCGCGACACCTCAAATATGCAGCGCGTGCCCGAGCGCCTTTAGCGCGGCTTCCTGGAACCCTTCGCCTTGCGTCGGATGCGAATGGATCGTGCCTGCGATGTCCTCCAGCCTTGCCCCCATCTCCAGCGCCAGCCCAAACGCCGCCGACAGCTCCGACACGCCCTGACCGACCGCCTGGATGCCGAGCACCAGGTGATTGTCCGCGCGCGCCACGACGCGGACGAAGCCATCCTCGCCGAGCTTCGTCATGGCGCGGCCATTGGCGGCGAAGGGGAACAGGCCGATCTTGATCTCGGCCCGGGCCTTGGCCTCTTCAGGCGACAGACCCGCCGTCACCAGCTCGGGATCGGTGAAGCAGACGGCGGGGATCGAGCGCTTGTCCCAGCTGCGCTTATGGCCGGCGACGATTTCGGCGACCATCTCGCCCTGTGCCATCGCCCGGTGCGCCAGCATCGGCTCGCCGGTGACGTCGCCGATGGCGAAGACGCCGCGCATAGAGGTGCGGCACTGGTCATCGATCCTGATGAATTTTCCGGCCCTGTCGAGATCGATCTGCTCGAGCCCCCAGCCCTCGGTCACCGGCTTGCGGCCGACCGTCACCAGGATCTTGTCCGCCGCGACCTTGGCGCTCTTGCCGTCGGATGTCTCGACCAGCAGCGCATCGCCTTTTGTCGACAGTCCCTTGGCCTTGGCGCCGAGCATCACTTCGACGCCAAGTGCGGCGAGCCGCTTGACCACCGGCCGGGTCAACTCCGCATCATACTGTGCCAGCACGCGCGGCAGGGCCTCGACCACGGTCACCTTGGCGCCCATCTTGGCGAAGGCCATGCCGAGTTCGAGGCCGATATAGCCGCCGCCGACGACCGCAAGCCTCTTCGGCACTTCGCTCAGCGCCAGGGCTTCAGTGGATGAAATCACCGGTCCGCCGAAGGGCAGGAGTTCGACCGGCGCCGAGCCCGTCGCGATCACGATCGTTTCCGCGCGGATCACCTGGCTTCCCGTCTCGGTCTCGACCTCGACGGTCTTGCCGTCGCGAAACCTCGCCCAGCCGTGCACGGTCTTCACCCCGGCCTTCTTGAGCAGGCCGGCGACGCCACTGTTGAGCCGGCTGACGATCCCGTCCTTCCAGGCGATGGTCCTGGCCAGATCGAGTACCGGTGCCGTGACCGAAATGCCGAGCGGGCTCTTGCCGCCGGCCATGTCAGACACCTTCTCGAATTCCTCCGCCGCATGAATCAGTGCTTTTGAGGGGATGCAGCCGACATTGAGGCAGGTGCCGCCGGGCTTGCCCGCCTCGACGATGACCGTATCGACGCCGAGCTGCCCGGCACGAATGGCGCAGACATACCCCCCGGGCCCGGCGCCGATGACCAGAAGCTTGCAGGAGATTTCTTTCATGATGGGACCCTGGTTCGTTCCGGCATTGCACCTGCAGACCGCCAACCTTGAAGAATGGCCGAGACGCCCCTGCCGTCGTCATCCTGGGGCGGAGCAAGGAGCGTAGCGACGCGCGCAGACCCCAGGATCCATGCCGTGACGGGAAGGCGTTGCAACGGTTCAGAAACCTGCTCCGCAACGCTCTTAGGCTGAGGTCGCGGCATGGATCCTCGGGTCAAGCCCGAGGATGACGAAGGCAAAGGGGCAGCGTCCGTTCTCATCCTCTCAATCCACGAAAATCAGCGCAGGTGTCTCCAGCAGCGCCTTGATCCGCTGGACGAACACCGCGGCATCCCAGCCGTCGATGACGCGGTGGTCGAAGCTCGACGACAGGTTCATCATCTTGCGCGGGATGAACTGCGTGCCGTCCCACAGCGGCCGCACCATCATCTTGTTGACGCCGATGATCGCGACTTCCGGATGGTTGATGACCGGTGTGGTGGCGACGCCGCCCATGGCGCCGAGCGAGGTGATGGTGATGGTCGAGCCCGACAGCTCGTCACGCGTCGCCGTGCCCGATTTGGCCGCCTCGGCCAGCCTGGCGACCTCGGCGCCGCACTCCCAGATGTCGCGCGCCTCGGCATGCTTGACGACAGGCACCACCAGCCCAGACGGCGTCTGCGCGGCGATGCCGATATGGATGCCGCCGTGCTGGTGGATGATGCCGGCCTCGTCCTCGAACAGCGAATTGAGTTGGGGCTGGTCCGCGATCGCCTTGACCATCGCCCGCATCAGGAACGGCAGCAAGGTCAGCTTCGGCCTCTCCTTGCCTCCCTTGGCGGCGCGCTTTTCCTTGTTGAGCGCGGCGCGCAATTCCTCGAGCGCCGTCACGTCGATCTCCTCGACATAGGTGATGTGAGGGATGCGCGATTTGGACAGCGTCATCTTCTCGGCGATCTTGCGCCGCAGGCCAACCAGTTTGATGTCCTCGATGGCATCGTTGCGGGCGAGGCCCGATGCCTTGGCCACTTGCGGCCCGCGCGCCAGGAAGGTCTCGATGTCTTCATGGCCGATGCGGCCGGCCGGGCCGCTGCCTGCGACTTGCCTGAGATCTATGCCGGCCTCCTTGGCGCGCAAGCGGACGGCTGGCGAGGCCAGCGGCTTTTCGCCTTCCGGGCGCGGTGCGCCGGCCGAGGCCTGTGCCATGGTCTTGGCGGCAGCCGGCGATGGCGCGGGTTTCGCCGGTGCCTCGACGGGCTTTGCCTTGGGGGCCGGTGCGGCTTCGGGCTTTGGGCTCGCCGGCTTGGCGAGCGCTTCGGCTTCGGCGGCCGGTGCCGTCCCTTGCCCGGCGGCCTTCACATTGCCCTCGCCCGCCACTTTCAGCCGCACGATGGGCGAACCGATCGCCACCGTGTCGCCGATCTCGGCGCCCAGCCACAGGATCTCACCATCGACGGGCGACGGGATTTCGACCGTCGCCTTGTCGGTCATCACGGCGGCCAGCAACGTATCCTCGCGCACGATGTCGCCGATCTTCACATGCCATTCGACGAGCTCGGCCTCGGCGACGCCCTCGCCGACATCGGGCAGCTTGATGATGTGTTCGCCCATTTCAGGCCTCTCTAAGCTTCCAATGTTTCGATGAGCGCACGGCCGACACGGGCCGGGCCGGGGAAATAGTCCCACTCCTGCGCGTGCGGATAGGGCGTGTCCCAGCCGGCGACGCGGACCACCGGCGCTTCCAGATGGTAGAAGCAGTTTTCCTGTACCAGCGCCGACAGTTCGGCGCCGAAGCCTGACGTCAGCGTCGCCTCGTGTACGACCACGCAACGTCCGGTCTTCTTGACCGAGGCCACGATCGTATCGAGGTCGAGCGGCAGCAGCGTCCTGAGGTCGATGATCTCGGCATCGATGCCGGTCTCCTCGGCCGCGGCCTGGGCGACATAGACCATGGTGCCATAGGCGAGCACCGTGACGGCGGAACCCGCCCTGCGGATCGCCGCCTTGCCGAGCGGCACGGTATAATGGCCGTCGGCGACCTCGCCGAGCTCGTGCTTCGACCACGGCGTTACCGGCCGGTCGTGATGGCCGTCGAACGGGCCGTTATAGAGCCGCTTCGGCTCCAAGAAGATCACCGGGTCGGGATCCTCGATCGCCGCGATCAAAAGCCCCTTGGCGTCATGCGGGTTGGATGGCACCACCGTCTTCAGCCCGGACACATGGGTGAACAGCGCCTCCGGGCTCTGGCTGTGCGTCTGGCCGCCGAAGATGCCGCCGCCGGTCGGCATGCGCACCACGATCGGGCAGGTGAAATCACCGTTCGACCGGTAGCGCAGCCTTGCGGCTTCCTGCGTCAGCTGGTCGTAGGCCGGATACATGTAGTCGGCAAACTGAATCTCGACGCACGGCTTCAGGCCATAGGCGGCCATCCCGATGGCCGAGCCGACAATGCCGGATTCGCTGATTGGCGCGTCGAAGCAGCGGCTCTTGCCGTATTTGGCCTGCAGGCCGTGGGTGACGCGAAAAACGCCGCCGAAGAAACCGACATCCTCGCCGAACACGACGACTTTGCTGTCGCGCTCCATCGAAACGTCCATGGCGTCCCGGATGGCCTCTATCATGGTCCGCCTTGGCATGGCTCAGACTCCCGCCTGCTGGCGCTGGCGTCTGAGATGCGGCGGCATCTCGGCATAGAGGCCCTCGAACATGTCTCGCGTCGACGGCTTGCCGCCGGCATGCAGCGTGCCGTGGCTTTCCGCCTCCTTCTGCGCCGCGATCACCGTGTCGAGGATTTCCGCCTCGGCCTGTGCGTGCCGCTCGTCCGACCAGACGCCGAGCTTGATCAGATGGTTCTTCAGCCGCACGACCGGATCGCCGAGTGGCCAGGCGTCGGACTCGGTCTTTGGCCGGTAGGCGGAGGGATCGTCCGAGCTCGAATGGGCGCCGGCGCGGTAGGTGACATATTCGACCAGCGTCGGCCCGAGATTGTTGCGGGCCCGCTCGGCCGCCCATTTGGCCACCGCATGGACCGCCAGATAGTCATTGCCGTCGACGCGCAGCGACGGAATGCCGAAGCCGAGGCCGCGTGCTGCAAAAGTGCCCGAGCCGCCGCGCGCAATGCCCTGAAAAGTCGAGATCGCCCACTGGTTGTTGACGACGTTGAGCACGACCGGAGCCTTGTAGGTGGAAGCGAATACCAGCGCCGAATGGAAATCGGATTCGGCCGTCGAGCCGTCGCCGATCCAGCCGGCGGCGATGCGCGAATCGTTCGAGATCGCCGAGGCCATCGCCCAGCCGACCGCCTGGATATACTGCGTCGCCAGATTGCCGGAGATAGAGAAGAAGCCGTGCTCTTTCGACGAATACATGATCGGCAGCTGCCGGCCTTTCAGCGGATCGGCCTCGTTGGAATAGATCTGGTTCATCATCGTGACCATCGGATAGCCGTCGGCGATCAGCAGGCCGGCCTGCCGATAGGTCGGGAAGTTCATGTCGCCCGGGGCAAGCGCCTTGCGAAAGGCGCAGCTCACCGCTTCTTCGCCCAGATGCTGCATGTAGAAAGAGGTCTTGCCTTGCCTCTGCGCCATCTGCATGCGCGCATCGAAGGTCCGCAGCGTCATCATGTTGCGCAGGCCCTCCAGCAATTCCTCGCTGGAAAGCAGCCCGGCCCATGGCCCGACGGCTTCGCCATTGCGGTTCAGCACGCGGATGATCGAAAACGCCATGTCGCGGATGGTGCGCGGATCGACATCGATATCGGGACGCGGCACCGAGCCGGCCTGGGCGATGGTCACGTTGGAGAAATCAGGCGTGCCGCCCGGCCGCACTTCCGGCTCCGGAACGTGAAAACGCAACATCCCAGCATCGGCCATGACCAAAACTCCTCCAATGTCGCCTGGGTGCGGATATTTGCATATCCGCGCCGCCAGTGCGAATGCGTCGGGGTCGGTTCCGGCCGCGCCGGCCGATCCGCCTCCCCCGCTCAAGATGAAGATATGTCGGCGAAATTTCTTGTCGATGTTGGGCGGCGGCACGCAATTTGGCGCATGGTTGCGCCGTGTTTGTCGCCAGATAAGGTGATTGGGTGCAGAGCGTGGCCGCTTTTCCTTCTCCCCTTGTGGTGCCCGAAGGGCGGGCGAGGCCCGGGACTCGCCCAGGGCGGTGGCCTCGCGAAGCGAGGCCGGATGAGGGGTGCTCCAGCTTGGCGCGTGCCAATCGGCTGCATCAAAACCAGCGTCTCACCCCGCTGGAACACCCCTTCCGTCGCCTTCGGCGACACCTTCTCCCGCAGGGGGAGAAGGAAAAGAGTGCTCGGTGCCGATCGCCGTTCACCCCGCGCACGCATCATGCTAACCACCCTCCATGGCACAGAAGAAAGCTTTCGAGGTCGATTCCTGGCTCGCGCGGCCTGATCCGCGCATCTCGATCGTCCTGCTTTATGGCCCCGATCGCGGCCTTGTCTCGGAGCGGGCGAAGGCGTTTGCCGGAAAGACCGGTCTGCCGCTGGACGATCCGTTCTGCGTGGTCAGGCTCGAGGGTTCGGAGGTCGACCGCGACGAGGGCCGGCTGCTCGACGAAGCCCGCACCGTGCCGATGTTTTCCGACCGGCGGCTGCTCTGGGTGCGCAACGCCAGCGGCCAGAAGGCACTGGCCGACGACGTCAAGGCGCTGACGGCGGAGCCGGTGCGGGACGCCATCATCCTGATCGAGGCCGGCGACTTGAAGAAAGGGGTCGGGCTGCGCGCGGTGGTCGAGGGCGCCGACAACGCCATGGCCTTGCCCTGCTACGCCGATGAGGCCCGCGACATCGACACGGTCATCGACGACGAGCTGCGCAAGGCCGGCATGTCGATGACGCTGGAGGCCAGACAGGCGCTGCGCCGCAATCTCGGCGGCGACCGGCTGGCCTCGCGTGGCGAGATCGAAAAACTCGTCCTCTACGCCCACGGCCAGAAGGAAATCGGGCTGGAAGAGGTGAGAGCCATGTCGGGCGACGTGTCCGGTGCCTCTTATGACGATGCCGTCGACGCGCTGCTCGAAGGCAAGATCGGCGACTTCGACGCCGCCTTCACGCGCCACTGCCAGGGCGGCGGCCAGCCCTTCCTGGTGCTGTCCTCGGCGATGCGGCAGATACAGCAGATACAGGTCATGCGCGGCCAGATGGACTCCGGCGGCCGCAACGCCGCTTCCGTCGTTGCCGCCGCGCGGCCGCCGGTCTTTTTCGCGCGCCGCAAGCTGGTGGAGAGAGCGCTGGAGCGCTGGAACAGCGAAGCGCTCGGCCGCGCGCTGACCCGCCTGCAATCAGCCGTGCTGCAGACGCGGCGCCGGCCGGACCTGTCGGTGGCGCTGGCCAGGCAGGCGCTGCTGGGGATCGCCGTGGAAAGCGCGCGGCTGGCGCAAAGGTAGGCGCCTCTTCCTTCCCCCCTTGTGGGAGAAGGGAAGACCGCGCGAAACATTCGCCGGCTAAATACCAAAAGCAATCCCTAGAAAAGTGTGTCGCAGTCTTCCATCCGAACTGCGCAAAAGCAAGAGTTTAGCAGGTCCGCGATTCTATCAATCGCCGGGCCGCTCTAATCCTGTTTCAACCGGCGGCACAGCTCATCCAGCTGCTCCAAGCTCCGATACGCAACGCGTAGCACGCCACCCTTGCCCTTGTGGTCGACCGTGACGATCATGCCGGTCGTATCGGTCAGCAGCTTCTCCAGGGCCAGCGTGTCGGCGTCCTTTTCGACGGCCGGCGCGGCTGACTTGGTGCCGTTGGAACTGGTGCCGGCCGGCATCTGCGCCAGCGCCTCGGCCTGGCGCACGGAAAGACCCTCCTCGACAATGCGCTTGGCAAGGCCGGCCGGATCCTCCGCCGTGACCAGCGTGCGGGCATGCCCGGCCGACAGCGCGCCGTCGACCAGCATGTCGCGGATCACGTCGGGCAGCTTCAACAATCTCAAAGTGTTGGCGACATGGCTGCGGCTCTTCCCGATCACCTGGCCGAGATCGGCCTGGGTGTAGCCATGGTCGTCGATGAGTTGCTGGTAACCCTGTGCCTCTTCGACCGGATTGAGGTCGGCGCGCTGGACGTTCTCGATGATCGCCAGTTCCAGCGCCGTGCGGTCGTTGACTTCGCGGATGATGACCGGGATCTCGGTCAGCCCGGCACGCTGCGCCGCACGCCAGCGCCGCTCGCCGGCGATGAGCTCGTAGCGGCCCGCCTGCGTCGGCGACGGCCGCGCCACGACCGGCTGCACCACGCCATGCTCGCGGATCGACTGGGCGAGGTCGGTCAGTTCGGCATCGCCAAAATGCCGGCGCGGATTTCTCGGGTTTGGGCTGAGAAACTCGATCGGCACCTTGCCGTCGGCGCTCATGCCGGGCTTTTCCGGTGCGGCAGGACGATCGATCTCGCCGATCAGTGCCGCCAGTCCGCGTCCCAGTCTTTTCCTCGAGAGATCTTCGCTCATCTTTATTCCATGTCTATTTCAGATCGTTTCGGTATCGAATCGGCTGTTGATTATGCGGCCGATCTAATCAAGCAGCGCGCAATTTACGCTCGCGGCGGATCACTTCGGAGGCCAGTTGCAGATAGGCCTGGCTGCCGGAGCATTTCAGGTCGTAGAGGATCGCCGGCTTGCCATAGGACGGCGCCTCCGACACCCGCACATTGCGCGGAATGATGGTCTCATAGACCTTGTCGCCCATGTGCTCGCGCACATCCTGCACCACCTGGTTGGCGAGGTTGTTGCGGCCGTCATACATGGTCAGCACGATGCCCTGGATGGTAAGATCCGGATTGATCGAGCGACGCACCTGCTCGACCGTTTCGAGCAGCTGGCTAAGACCCTCCAGTGCGAAGAACTCGCATTGCAGCGGCACGAGAACGGAATCAGCTGCCGCCATTGAATTCAAAGTCAAAAGATTGAGCGACGGCGGGCAATCGATCAGCACGTAGCCGAAGGGCGCCCCGCGCTCGGTCGCCGCGCGCAGTGCATTGCGCAGTTTGAGCACCCGGTCCGGCGCCGAAGCGATCTCCATCTCGATGCCGAGCAGGTCGAGCGTCGAGGGCACGATCGACAGGCCGGGCACCGCGGTCGGGATGGCGGCGGCTTCCAGCTCCAGTTCGCCCGTAAGCACATCATAGGAGGAGACCGTCCGGTCCTTGCGGTCGATGCCGAGGCCGGTGCTTGCATTGCCTTGCGGATCGAGGTCGACGATCAGCACTTTTTCGCCGATTGCCGCCAGCGCGGTGGCCAGGTTGATGGCGGTGGTGGTCTTGCCGACACCGCCCTTCTGGTTGGCTACGGTGATGATTCGAGGGCCGTTCTTCATCATGGGTTTATGCCAGAAATTCATCTTTGGGTCGCCGAATAATCAGACCGGTCTCGGTTCAGACGGGTCGCACATTGGACAATTCGAGGATGACGCCGCTGGCGTCGGTCACGCTTGGATGTTCTACCAGATCGAAAGTCCACCGGTTAACGCTTTCTTGCACTTCGGCGCGGTAATCCCGGCCTTTGTGGAACAGCGCCCGCGCCCCCGAGGTCAGCCATGGCGCGGACAGGTCCAGCAGGACCGAAAGCGGGGCCAGCGCCCGCGCCGTGACGATTTGCGGCTTCGAAACAAGCACATGGCTGTCCTCGATGCGGCGCGCCACGACTCGCGCCGGCAAGCCGAACTGACCGATGACGGTCTGCAGGAACGAGGCCTTCTTGCGGTTGCTTTCGACCAGATCGATGCTGGCCCCCGGGCGCTCGGCGAGCAGAAAGGCCATGACAAGCCCGGGAAATCCGCCGCCGGAACCGATATCGACC
Organism: Mesorhizobium sp. B2-5-4; assembly: GCF_006441095.1. Classification (NCBI taxonomy): domain Bacteria; kingdom Pseudomonadati; phylum Pseudomonadota; class Alphaproteobacteria; order Hyphomicrobiales; family Phyllobacteriaceae; genus Mesorhizobium; species Mesorhizobium sp. B2-5-4. Next base: position 88,963 of record NZ_VFUR01000020.1, read on the forward strand.
CAATGCGTGGCTTCGGACTCTATCCGTGCAAGCTGCGCACTGTCCAGGATGTGGCGTTGCCAGACATCACCGGAGGTCGATTGCGCGACGAGATTGATGCTGCGGTTCCATTTCTGGAACATCTCTTCGAACGCCACCAGGCGATCGAATGTTTCACGTGAAACCGGACCGGCGGCCTCCTGCAGGCTCTCGCGGGAGAAAGACCTCACGCAACGTCCCTCTGCTCGGCCTCTTCAGCGGTTTCCCCCTTCTGTGCTGTTTCCCCCTTCTGCGCTGTTTCCCAGTGACGGACATGCGCGACAATGATCGCCAGCGCCGCAGGCGTCATGCCTTCCATGCGCTGTGCATCCGCAACGGAGCGTGGCCGCCGCGCCTGCATCTTCTGCTTCAATTCATTGGACAGGCCGGGCACGCCGGCGAAATCAATGGCATCGGGGATCAGCCGGCTCTCCTCATGCCGTATCTGCGCGACATCCGTGCTCTGGCGGTCAAGATAAACCGAATATTTCGCTTCCGTTTCGAGGCGCTCCGCGGTCTTGGCGTCGATGTCGCCAAATTTAGGCTCGACCCGGCTTAGCCAGGCAATATCGACATCGGGATAAGCCAGCAATTCAAAGCCGGACCGGCGCACGCCGTCGCGATTGATCTCCAGGCCATGCCGTGCCGCCTCGTTCGGCGTCATGGTCAGCGAAAGCGCCAACTGGCGCGCTTCGTCAAGCCGACGGGTGACATCGCCATAGCGCTGCAGCCGCCGCGCCGAAGCGATCCCCAGCGTCTGCGCCACCGGCGTCAGCCGCTCATCGGCGTTGTCGGCGCGCAGCGACAGCCGGAACTCGGCCCGCGAGGTGAACATCCGGTAGGGCTCGCTGATGCCGCGACTGGTCAAATCGTCGACCATCACGCCGATATAGGCCTGGGTGCGGCTGAGCACGACCTGCTCGCCGCCCGCGGCGCGGCGCGCTGCATTGAGGCCGGCGAGCAGGCCCTGCCCGGCGGCCTCTTCATAGCCGGTCGTACCGTTGATCTGCCCGGCGAGAAAAAGCCCGGCAACGCGCTTGGTCTCCAGCGTCTGATGCAGTTCGCGCGGATCGACATGATCATATTCGATGGCATAGCCCGGCTGCAGCATGACAGCGCGCTCCAGCCCCGGAATGGTCTTCAGGATGGCGAGCTGAACATCTTCCGGCAGCGAGGTCGAAATACCGTTGGGATAGACGGTGTGGTCGTCGAGCCCTTCCGGTTCGAGAAAGATCTGGTGCCCGTCGCGGTCGCCGAACTTGACGATCTTGTCCTCGATCGACGGGCAATAACGCGGCCCAACGCCTTCGATCGAGCCGGAATACATCGCCGAACGGCCAAGATTGGCGCGAATCACCTCATGTGTGGCCGTGGTCGTGCGCGTAATGCCGCAATCGATCTGCGGCGTCACGATGCGGTCGGTCATCAGCGAGAACGGCACCGGATGCTCGTCCGCCGCCTGGCTTTCCAGCGCAGCCCAGTCGATGGTCCGCCCGTCCAGGCGCGGCGGCGTGCCGGTCTTGAGCCGCCCGAGCCTGAAGCCGGCGCGGTCCATTGTCGCCGACAGTCCCATGCTGGCCTTCTCGTTCATGCGGCCGGCGACAATCTTCTTTTCGCCGATGTGAATGAGCCCGCGCAGGAAGGTCCCAGTCGTCAGCACCACGGCGCCGCAGGCAAGCCGGCGGCCGTCCGCCAGGAGAACCGCTTCTATCTTCCCATCGGAAATCTCGAAATCGAGAACTTCGCCCTCGACAACCTCAAGATCGTTCTGCTGCCGAATCGCTTCCTGCATGGCAAGGCGATAGAGTTTTCTGTCGGCTTGCGTGCGCGGACCGCGTACCGCCGGACCCTTGCGGCGGTTGAGCAGACGAAACTGGATGCCGGCGGCGTCCGCCACGCGGCCCATCAGCCCGTCCATGGCGTCGATCTCGCGCACAAGATGCCCTTTGCCCAGCCCGCCGATGGCAGGGTTGCACGACATCACGCCGATCGTGTCGAAACGTAGCGTCACCAGTGCGGTGCTGGCGCCGGCGCGCGCCGCGGCACTGGCCGCCTCGCAACCCGCATGGCCGCCGCCCACCACAACCACATCATAGTGATCGGTCATCTTACATAAGTCCCGGACTCAAAAGAGATCAGCGACACATGTCCCCGCGAGACGGGACTGTCAAGAAAACTTCCGCGCGACGTTTCACGTGAAACAGGGAAACCCTGCTTCTGTCGGCGTTTCACGTGAATCACCGCCAAAGATGTTTCACGTGAGTCAATCGGGGCCCCTGCCAGCGGCCATGCGTGTTTCACGTGAGTCATTTCCCGATGCAGAACTGGGAAAAAATTACGTCGAGCAAGTCTTCGACGTCGACCGCGCCCACGATCCGCCCCAGGCGGTCCGCTGCCAGACGCAGCTCTTCAGCGCGTAGCTCCTGTGGCGTCCCGTCGTCGGCGGCGCGATGCAGATGCCGGTTCGCCGCCCCTAGCAACTCGACATGACGCAGCCGTGACGGCAGCACATCGCCGGCACCGCCCGCCGCCTGTGTGGCGCGGTGCCCGATCTCCGCCAGCAATTCATCCACACCCGTCCCTTCCACCACTGATATGCCAAACTCGTAGCGCCGGGCCGCATCGTAGGCCGCTCCGCCATCGAGCAGGTCGAGCTTGGTGCCGACGCGCAATGCCGGTATCGCAGCAGGAAGCGAACCGGCGTTCCTGGGGTCCGCGGCGTCCTCGAGCAACAGCAAGAGATCGGCGCGACCCGCCTTGGCTTTCGCCTTCTCGATGCCGATCGCCTCAATTTTGCCGGGCGCTTCCCGCAACCCCGCCGTGTCGTTCAACCTGACACGCAGACCTTGGAGATCCAGCACGACCTCCAGCAGGTCGCGGGTGGTGCCGGGTTCATCCGTTACAATAGCCGCATCGCGGCGCGCCAAGGCGTTGAACAGGCTGGACTTGCCGGCATTGGGCGCGCCGAGAATGACGACTTCGAAGCCGTCGCGAATGACTTCGGCGGCGTGGAATCCGGCTATGTGCCGGTCAATCTCTAATATCATCGACCGCACGTCGGACCAGACCGTATCCGAAACGGAACCCGGCACATCATCCTCGTCGGCAAAGTCGATCTCGGCTTCGATCATCGCCCGCGCATGGATCAGGCGCCGACGCCAGCCGAGATAAAGCTCACTCTGCGCGCCCTCGGCATTCTGGACGGCGAAGCGCCGTTGCGCTTCGGTCTCGGCGTTGATGAGATCCGCCAGCGCCTCCGTCTCGACCAGGTCGACCTTGCCGTTGAGGAAGGCACGGCGCGTGAATTCCCCGGGTTCGGCGTGCCTGACGCCGTCAAATCCAGCGATTGTCTCCAACATTCTGGCCACCACGGCGCGGCCGCCATGAATATGGAACTCGGAGACGTCCTCACCGGTGAAGCTGGCCGGCCCGGGGAAGAAGACAACCAGCCCGGTGTCGAGAACCGTTCCATCTGGAGCCCTGAGCTTGCGCAGCACCGCCGTGCGCTCCTTAACCATGCCGCCGGCAATCGTTTCGACAACGAATCGAGTCCGAGGGCCGGAGATACGCAGCACGGCGATACCGGCCGGAAGCCGGCCGCTCGACAACGCCACGATCGAATCGCCTGAAATCATTTGCCCGCTCTACCGAACCGCCCTAGCTATCGTGTCATCACCCATCCCGAGTGCCGCGAAAGTTGGCCATTGTGACATTGCCCGCGCAAAACCTGCTTGCCGACGAGGCCAGCCCCTATCTGCAGCAGCACAGCGGCAATCCCGTACATTGGCGGGGATGGTCACCGGCATCGCTGGAAGAGGCAAAGGCGCTGGACAGGCCTATCTTGCTCTCCATTGGCTACGCCGCCTGCCATTGGTGCCATGTCATGGCCCATGAAAGCTTCGAGAACGACGACGTCGCCGCCGTCATGAACCGTCTGTTCGTCAATATCAAGGTCGACCGCGAGGAGCGCCCCGACATCGACCAGATCTATATGGCCGCACTGTCCTCGATGGGCGAGCAAGGCGGCTGGCCGCTGACCATGTTCCTGACGCCCGATGGCAAACCGTTCTGGGGCGGCACCTATTTCCCGCGCGAGCCGCGCTATGGCCGGCCGGGGTTCATCCAGGTGATGGAGGCGGTCGACAAGGCCTGGCGCGAAAAGAGGGCGAGCCTGCACCAGAGCGCCGACGGCCTGACCTCCCATGTCGAGGCGCGGCTCTCCGCCACGCATTCCAAGGCGCTCCTCGCTCGCGATGCGCTGTCCGACCTCGCCGGCCGCGTCAGCGGCATGATCGACCGCGATCGCGGCGGCCTCGCCGGCGCGCCGAAATTCCCGAACGCGCCGTTCATGCAAACGCCGTGGCTGTCCTGGCTGCGCGACGGCAATGCCGCGCATCGCGACGACGTGCTCATCAGCCTCGAACATATGTTGAGCGGCGGCATCTACGATCACATCGGCGGCGGCCTCAGCCGCTACTCGACGGACGCCGAATGGCTGGTGCCGCATTTCGAGAAGATGCTCTACGACAACGCCCAGCTCATCCGCTTCTGCAATTGGGCTCTTGCGGCGACCGGCGATGATTTGTTCCGGGTACGAATCGAAGACACGGTCGACTGGCTGCTGCGCGAAATGCGCGTCAATGGCGGCGCCTTTGCCGCCAGCCTCGACGCCGACAGCGACGGCGAGGAGGGCCTGTTCTACACCTGGAGCAGGGAAGAGATCGAAGCTGTCCTTGGCAAAGATTCATCATTGTTCTTCAAATACTTCACGCTTTCCAGCCCACCCGGCTGGGAGGGCAAGCCGGTTGTCCATCAAACCCTTTCCCAGCAAGCGCTTGGGGCGACCGACCGCGAACAGCTGGTGCCGCTCAAGGCAAGGCTTCTCGCCGCCCGGGAAGAACGCGTCAGGCCTGGGCTGGACGCGAAGACCCTTACCGACTGGAACGGCCTGATGATCGCAGCACTCGCCGAGGCCGGCCGCTCGCTGGCACGGCCGGATTGGATCGAGGCCGCGGCAAAGGCGTTTGCCCATATCAGCGCCGCCAGCCGCGACAATCGCTTGCCGCATTCCATGCTTGGTGTCAGGAAATTGTTTCCCGCTCTATCGAGCGACTATGCCGCCATGACCAACGCGGCGATCTCGCTGTTTGAAGCCACAGGCGATTGGAACTATGTCGACCAGGCCAGCCGGTTCCTCGAACAGCTCGACCATTGGCACGCCGACGCGCAGAGCACGGGCTACTATCTGACCGCCTCGGACAGCACCGATGTGCCGATCCGCATCAGGGGCGATGTCGACGAGGCCATTCCGTCAGCCACCAGCCAGATCATCGAGGCGCAGGTGCGGCTCGCCTCCGTCACCGGCAATCTCGATTTGCAGGAGAAGGCGTGGAAAACCGCCGAGCACGCTGCCGGCCGAGCCGCGCACCAGGCCTACGGCCAGGCGGGCATCGTCAATGCCTGCACGCTTGCCATCGAACCGCTGAAACTGGTCGTCGTGGACGAGCCGGAAGATCAAAAACTCGTTCCGGTCGTTAATCGAAACCCTGATCCCCGCCGCGTCGATATTGTCGTGCCGATCGGTATGGCGGCGAATCGACCCTTGCTGCCCGGGGGAATTCTGCCGCCGACCAACCGGCGCGGCGCCTGGCTGTGCACCGGCCAGGTCTGCCTGCCGGTGGTTGCGGATCCCGATGAGCTGGAAGGGATGTTGCGCAGTTCGTCATCCTATAGCGCAGCAAGGAGCGACGCGACGCACCGCGGACCATAGGACGTCACGGGATGGATCCTCGGCTCAAGCCCGAGGATGACGAAGAGAAAGCCCGCCTCGCTTCGATTATGTATTCATCGAATCGAAGAAATCGCCGTTGGTCTTGGTCTGCTTCAGCTTGTCGATCAGGAACTCGATCGCATCGGTGGTTCCCATCGGCGCCAGGATACGGCGCAGCACGAAGATCTTCTGCAGGTCCTGACGCGACACCAGCAGGTCTTCCTTGCGAGTGCCGGACTTGAGGATGTCGATGGCCGGATAGATGCGCTTGTCGGCCACCTTGCGGTCGAGCTGGATTTCGCAGTTACCGGTGCCCTTGAACTCTTCGAAGATGACTTCGTCCATGCGGCTGCCGGTGTCGATCAGCGCCGTGGCGATGATGGTGAGCGAGCCGCCTTCCTCGATGTTGCGGGCGGCGCCGAAGAAGCGCTTCGGGCGCTGCAGCGCGTTGGCGTCGACACCGCCGGTCAGCACCTTGCCGGAGGACGGCACGACGGTGTTGTAGGCGCGGCCGAGGCGGGTGATGGAATCCAGCAGGATCACCACATCACGGCCGTGCTCGACCAGGCGCTTGGCCTTCTCGATGACCATTTCGGCGACCTGGACGTGGCGCACCGCCGGTTCGTCGAAGGTCGAGGAGACCACTTCGCCCTTCACCGAGCGCTGCATGTCGGTCACTTCTTCCGGACGCTCGTCGATCAGAAGCACGATCAGATAGCATTCCGGATGATTGGCGGTGATCGAGTGCGCGATGTTCTGCAAAAGCACCGTCTTGCCGGTACGCGGCTGTGCGTTGATCAGCGCGCGCTGGCCCTTGCCGATCGGCGCCACCAGGTCGATCACGCGAGGCGATATGTCCTTGCTGGGCGGATTGTCGACCTCCATCTTCAGCCGCGAGGTCGGATAGAGCGGCGTCAGATTGTCGAAGTGGATCTTGTGGCGGATCTTTTCGGGATCGTCGAAATTGATCGTGTTGACCTTGAGCAGCGCGAAATAGCGCTCGCCCTCCTTCGGGCTGCGGATCGGTCCTTCGACCGTATCGCCGGTCTTCAGCGAAAAGCGCCGGATCTGCGACGGCGAGATGTAGATGTCGTCGGGACCTGGCAGGTAGTTGGCATTGGCGGAGCGCAGGAAGCCGAAGCCGTCCTGCAGCACCTCGACCACACCGTCACCGATGATTTCGATGTCCTGGGCGGCGAGCTTCTTCAGGATCGCGAACATCAGCTCCTGCTTGCGCATGACGCTGGCGTTCTCGACCTCGAGCGATTCGGCATAAGCGATCAGCTCTGGCGGCTTCTTGTTCTTGAACTCGGTGAGTTTCATTTCTTGCATTAGACGGACTCTGGGTAGGCTTTGGGGAAAAGATCGGCGGGATGCGACAAATGCCGGGCGCGGCCGAAAGCAATGACGGGCGGCGCATGACGGGAAGGAAGACCCGTCTTGTATCGTCGGTCGGCTGAAAGAGCAAGCCGCCTTTTGAGCGGGTCCGATGAAGCCTCAGAAGGGCTTCACGACGACCAGGATCACGATTGCGATCATCAGCAATGTGGGGATCTCGTTGACGATCCGCCAGTGCCTTGCCGGTTTTTCGTTGCGGTCCTCGGCGAATTTGCGCACCGCGCCGGCCAGATAGCCGTGAATGCCAGACAAAATCAGCACCAGGCCGATCTTGGCATGCAGCCAGCCGCCCTGGAACGCAAAGATTTTCCAGGCCAGCCACAGCCCGAACACCCAGGTGAGGATCATCGCCGGATTGATGATGCCGCGCAGCAGGCGCCGCTCCATCACCTTGAACGTCTCGGATTGAACGGAGCCCTTCTCCGCGTCGGCGTGATAGACAAACAGGCGCGGCAGATAAAGCATGCCGGCCATCCAGGAGATGACGGCGAGAATATGGATCGCCTTTGCCCAGGGATAAAAGCTTTCCGGTGCGAAGAAAAACAAGACCGCGGTGAGAACGATCAGGACAGCGATGCCGATGACCATGCGCTTCATCGCCTGACCGGTGCTATTGGTGTTACTTCTGTCAGTCATCAGCGCGCCGCGCTCCGCACCTGTTTCACCATCGCCTCGACATGCGCCACCGGCGTGTCGGGCGTGACGCCATGGCCGAGATTGAAGATCAGCGGCCCGTTCCCCAACGCCCGAAGGATCGCCCCGACCCCGTCGGCCAATGCCTGGCCGCCGGCGACCAGCCGCAACGGATCGAGATTGCCCTGGACGGCTCCCTGCCGCTGCAACGCCTTCGCTGCCTCGAGCGGCACCGTCCAGTCGATGCCCAGCCCCGTCACACCGGTCTTCTCGCGATAACTCTGGTAGCGGGCTCCGGCGCCCTTGGGAAACCCGATGATCGGCACGTCGGGATGGACGGCCCGAACTTGCCTGACGACCTCTGCGACCGGCTCGACGCAGAACTGTTCGAATGTAGCATCGTCGAGTACCCCCGACCAGGAATCGAAGATCTGCACGACATCCGCGCCGGCCTCGATCTGGCGGATCAGGTAGGAAGCCGAATGATCGGCGAGCACTTTCAGCAGCTGTCGAAACGCCGCCGGCTCGCGGTAGGCGAACAGCCGCGCCGGCGCCTGGTCCGGCGTACCGTGGCCGGCGATCATATAGGTCGCCACCGTCCAAGGCGCGCCGCAAAAGCCGATCAGCGTCGTCTCGTCGGGCAATTTCGCCCGCAGCCGGCGAAGCGTCTCGTAGACCGGTTCGAGATTCACGTGAAACATGTCGCTTCCCAGCGCCGCGATCTCCGCCGCTGAAATCGGCGTCAGCAGCGGTCCGCGCCCTTCCTCGAAGCGCACGTCGCGGCCAAGCGCATGGGGAACGACAAGGATGTCCGAGAACACGATCGAAGCGTCGAAGCCGAAACGCTCGATCGGCTGCAGCGTCACTTCGACGGCAAGGTCGGGGCTGTAGCAGAGATCAAGGAACGAACCGGCACGCCTTCGCGTCTCACGATATTCCGGCAGATAGCGCCCTGCCTGGCGCATCATCCAGAGCGGAGGAGGAAACACCGTCTTGCCCTTCAGGACATCCAGCATGATCCGTCTTGCAGGCATCGAACGCTCGCCTCTCCCGGCTTCCTCTTAATCAAATATCTTATTTTAAAAGAGTCTTCTGATTCTAAGAGTCTGTTGGTTGTGGTGGTTGTCACCTGTCCCGCTTTGGCCGCCAAAACGCCAGCAAGCATATTGTCGCGCACTGCCGATCGCGGTTTGCAGGGTTCTGGGGACAATCAGGAATCTCGCAGAGGAGTCAATGCGCTAGATCGACCGCCCTCGAGACCTGCCCTGTGGACGAACGAAAGGCAAAGCGCTTCGTCCACGGACTTGTCCCCAGCCGTCCGGCGAAGCTGACAGCGCATCGAATTGTGGACAAACCGGCATCTGATACAGTCGCCTTTCGCCGGCATGCCTGCCCGTTCGATCTTATCCACATCCGCCCACAGCCCCAGGTGACCCTGTGAACAAACCCCAAAGCTTCTTTCACCTGCATCTGATTTCCGACGCCACGGGGGAAACGTTGCTCGCCGCCGGCCGCGCCGCTTCGGCGCAGTACAAGGATGCGCGCGCCATCGAGCACATCTACCCGCTCATCCGCACCGAAAAGCAGATAGCCAAGGTGTTCGAGGACATAGAGGAGGAGCCGGGCATCATCCTCTACACGGTGGTCGACCAGAAGCTGGCGCACGGCATCGACGAACGCTGCGCGGCCATGGGCCTGCCTTGCGTGTCCGTGCTGGAGCCCGTGCTGACCGTCTTCCAGTCCTATCTCGGAACGCCGGCCGGCCGCCGCGTCGGCGCCCAGCATGTTCTCGACGCCGAATATTTCCGGCGCATCGATGCGCTCAACTTCACCATGGACCATGATGACGGCCAGCTACCGGCAAACATGGATGACGCCGATGTCGTGCTGATCGGCATTTCGCGCACCTCGAAGACGCCGACCAGCATCTATCTCGCCAACCGCGGCATCAAGACCGCCAACATCCCGATCGTGCTCGGCGTGCCGGTGCCCGAAAGCCTAGTCAACGCCAGGACACCGCTGATCGTGGGACTGATCGCCACCGCCGAGCGCATATCGCATGTGCGCCAGAACCGCATCCTCGGCAATTCGAGCACCTACGTGCCGACCGACTATGTCGACCGCGCCGCCATCAACGAAGAGCTCGCCTATGCCCGCCAGATCTGCACCCGCCATGGCTGGCCGATGATCGACGTCAGCCGCCGCTCGATCGAGGAGACGGCGGCGGCGATCGTTGCCCTTAGGGGGAAGACGCGCTAGGGCAGACGAGAGAGGTGAGCATCCCGAAGCGCACCCCTCATCCGACCTCGCTTCGCGAGGCCACCTTCTCCCACAAGGAGGCCTTTGCACGGAACCGGGTTGGTGATTCCGTGCGTAAGGAATGAAGAGGGATGATTCGGATGGTCGATCGTTT
>NZ_VFUR01000021.1:0-95510 GCF_006441095.1 Mesorhizobium sp. B2-5-4
CCAAGGCGGCCCGATCGCCTTTCAAAAAACGCCCATGCATCACGTGCGCCAAATATCGGCTCCCGTGCAAAGGCCTCTTCGGGGGAGAGGAAGACGATGATCGCCAAAGCCGAGGTCGCGAAATTCTTCGAGGCCTATGCGAAATTCTACAATGACGCGCTCTTGTCGGATGCCGGTTTGAAGGATGTCGCCGACATCTATTCGTCCGCTTTCATCTCAGTCACCCCTGGCGCGGTAATGGCCGGCGAAAACGGCAAGCAACTGATCGAAATCATGAAGAAGGGCTTCGAGGGCTACAGGGCGATGGGCGCCGGGAAGATGACGTGCAGGGATGTATCCGGGACGCCGATCGATCAGGACCACTGCGTGGCAAAGGTGCAATGGGCCGGGGAGTACCACAACAAGAAGGCGGCTCTCATTACTATTGATTTCGAGGTCAGCTATCTCCTTGAGAGGCGAGACGGGAAGCTGAAGGTGTTCGGCTGGATCAGCGGGGACGAGCAGGCCGAATTCAGGAAACACGGCCTGCTTTAGGTCTCGCTTCGGCGAACGGCGCCCCTACCCGCTCAGCTCCTCAGCCCTGGCGCTTCCTGTCCAGTGCGCTCGACATATTCCGAATAGCCGCCGCCATAGGTGTGGATGCCTTCGGGCGTCAATTCGAGCACGCGGTTCGACAGCGCGGCCAGGAAATGCCGGTCGTGCGAGACGAACAGCATCGTGCCTTCATATTGCGACAGCGCCTCGATCAGCATCTGCTTGGTGGTGATGTCGAGGTGGTTGGTCGGCTCGTCCAGCACCAGCAGGTTGGGCGGGTCGAACAGCATCAGCGCCATCACCAGCCGCGCCTTCTCGCCGCCTGACAGCACCCGGCATTTCTTCTCGATCTCGTCGCCGGAAAACCCGAAACAGCCGGCAAGTGCCCGAAGCGGCGCCTGGCCGGCCTGCGGGAAATTGTCTTCCAGCGTCTGGAACACGGTGCGCTCGCCTTCCAGGAGCTCCATGGCGTGCTGGGCGAAATAGCCCATTTTCACGCTCGGTCCCCGCGCCACCGTGCCTGTATCGGGATCGGAGGCGCCGGCCACCAGCTTCAACAGCGTCGACTTGCCGGCACCGTTGACGCCCATGATGCACCAACGCTCGCGGCGGCGGACCTGGAAGTCGAGCCCTTCATAGATGGTGCGGCTGCCATAGGCCTTGTGCACGTTCTTCAAGGTGACGACATCCTCGCCGCAACGCGGCGCCGGCTGGAACTCGAAATTCACCACCTGGCGGCGCTTGGGCGGTTCGACACGGTCGATCTTGTCGAGCTTCTTCACCCGGCTCTGCACCTGGGCTGCGTGCGAGGCGCGCGCCTTGAAGCGCTCGATGAAGGCGATTTCCTTGGCCAGCATCGCCTGCTGGCGCTCGAACTGCGCCTGCTGCTGCTTGTCGGCGATCGCCCGCTGCTGCTGGTAGAATTCATAATTGCCGGAATAGGCGGTGAGCGATCCCGCATCGATCTCGACGATCTTGTTGACGATGCGGTTCATGAACTCGCGGTCGTGCGAGGTCATCAGCAGCGCGCCTTCATAGCCCTTCAGGAACTGCTCAAGCCAGATCAGGCTTTCGAGGTCGAGATGGTTCGACGGTTCGTCGAGCAGCATGGCGTCGGGGCGCATCAGCAAGATGCGGGCCAGCGCTACGCGCATCTTCCAGCCGCCCGACAGCTTGCCGACATCGCCGTCCATCATCTCCTGGCTGAAGCCGAGACCGTCCAGCACTTCGCGCGCGCGGCCGTCCAGCGCATAGCCGTCGAGCTCCTCGAAGCGGTGCTGCGCCTCGCCATATCGTTCGATGATCTCGTCCATCCGGTCCGCCTGGTCGGAATCGGCCATGGCCGCCTCGAGTTCCGCCATCTCGGCCGCCACGTCGCTGACCGGTCCGGCGCCGTTCATCACCTCGGCCACCGCGCTGTGGCCCGCCATGTCGCCGACATCCTGGCTGAAATAGCCGATGGTGACGCCGCGATCGACCTGCACCTGGCCCTCATCGGGCAGTTCCTGCCCGGTGATCATGCGAAACAGCGTCGTCTTGCCGGCACCGTTGGGTCCGACGAGGCCGATCTTCTCGCCCCTCTGCAGGGAAGCCGACGCCTCGATGAAGACAAGCTGACGGCCGTTCTGCTTGCCGATGTTTTCAAGTCTGATCATGATGTTCCGGGGGGTATCGATGCGGAATTGGAATTTTCCCGCGCCCTTACGCGAATGACGGTGCCGGGGGAAGAGGCAGAAGCGCCGCAGATGCCCGCGGGAGCGCGAGGCGCCGATCTCCTCAAGTCGGGAAATCGGCTGTCGCATAGCCTCGCCCCCCGGCCCGCGCACATAAAAATCGACCGGCGGTCGAAATCCGACAATGTCAAACGACTTCGGTTTGGCGGCCTGCACGGCTTGACCATCGACATCAACGGGACAGGAATACGGGCAATGGCCAAGATGCTTGTGATCTACAAAACCCCGGCCGATCCGGCCGCGTTCGACCGGCACTATTTCGATGTTCATATACCGCTCGCCAAGAAGCTTCCCGGCCTGCGGCGCTACGATGTCAGCAGGCGGCCCATCGTCAAACTCTCGGCGGGCGAGATGCCTTACCTTGTGGGGACATTGTATTTCGACAGCCTCGACGACATCCGCGCCGCGTTCGCCAGCGAAGTCGGCGTTGCCTGCGCCGCCGACCGGCGGATATTGGCCCCGGGCGACGACGATCTGACGATGCTGCTGTTCGACGCCGACGAAGTGTGAACCCGGCCTCCAGACACACTCCAGAAACAAGATTCAACATCCGGGAAAAACTGGCGAAAAGATCGTCTGCGATAACCATCCCGTGGCAGCCGGGCAGCGGCCGCCAGACACGCCAAGGGATAGTGCCTGCAATGCAACGACGTTCGACCGGATGGATGAGTGCCCTGACAGGCATTTCGCTCGCCATGCTTGCGGTCGCACAGTCGGACGCGGAGGCGGCGGTCACCCGGACCGAATATTGCAGCCGGCTCGGCCTTCAACTCGACGGGGCCATCCGGGCCAAGGCCAAACCGGGTGCCAGTGCGAGCCAGATCGCCGAGGTAACGGCACTGCAGGACAAGGCGAACCGGTTCTGCGCCGGGAGCAAGCAGGCGCAAGGCATCCGGATCTACGCCAACGCCCTGAAGCTCCTCGGGGTGACCCCGGTCGACCTCGATCAGTGACGACAGCCATCACCCGAAGATCCGTCCTGAAAGAGGGCGGCTTTTTCTTGCGCGCAATGCCGCGAGCTGTCCGTCCCCCGCTCTCATGCCGATAGCCTATTTCTCGCCCAGATACTGGAAGACCGCCTGTTTCCACCAGTCGCTTTCCATGGTTTGCAGCAGGGCGACATCAAGCTGCTTGCGGAGCCTACTGCCGAGCGGCAGGGCGATGGCATATTGCTGCTGGTCGAAGGTCGCGTCGAGGACCCGCAGGCTCGCGCCGTAGTTCTGTCCGACCAGCCAGCCAAGCAGCGGCTTGTCGTGGACCAGCGCATCGATCTTGCCGGCGCGCAGCGTGTCCAGGCCCTGCTGGACGGTGGCAAAGTCCTGATGGCGGATATGGGTGGAATCCAGGTAGGACGCGGTCGAGGAATTCTGCACGGCGCCGACCCGGACCGTGGCGAGGTCGCTTTCGCCCTGCACCATGCCTTCCATCTGCGTCACGGTCAGCACCGATGTGACGCCGGCGGTGAACACCGCGATGGCGATGATCGATCCCATCATCCACAGCGCGGCCAGCACACGTCCCGGCACGGTTCGCGGACCGAAATCGCCGGTGCTGGCCTGGGTCGCGGCAATCGTCGACCACCACATACTTGAAAACAGGCCCTTGGCGACGCCGCCGCCGAAATCCTCATTGTGGCGGCGTTCGAACATCCAGATCAGGACGCCGACCACGACCGAGATGACGATCAGCGCCAGCACCGCCTGCAGGAAGCCGAACGAGGTCAGCGCGTGCAAAATCGGCCGCCATGACGGCTGGCTGTTGAGCGGTGTAGCGATGCCGAGCCCGGTCGTGAAAAAGGGTTGCGTGAAGTCGACGGCCTTTTCGCGGTCTGCCGTGACCGTGATCGCGGCCATCGCCACGTCGAATTTGCCGCTGACGACGCCGTCGATCTGGTCCTGCACGCCAGGCACTTCGACATAGTGGAAGCGAAGGTTGAGCCGCCCGGCCATCTTCTGCCAGAGGTCGATGCTCAATCCCGACCAGGTGCCGTCCTGCAGCTTGAAGGCGAAGGGCGGCGCGGCCTTTACCCCGACCGATATGTCCTTCGACGACACGTCCGGCGGCAAAGGCAGCTCGGCAGGCGTTTGCGTCTGGCCGACGGCGGCGCCAGCCCCGACGCACGCGGCGACGGCAACGAGGATCAGCGCCATCGTCCACGAAGCAATTCTTCTCAACGGCAACAGCTCCCGGCGACCGATTGCGCCGCGCGATCTGGTCGCGGGCTCGAAAAAATAGCCGCCATGCCGGCCTTCGTCCACCCGCCATGGAGGAGGTGATGCACGGATGTCCGGCGAGATTGATGTGAAAACAATCGTTTGGCACAATTTCCCGATTCAGATGCTGAACGCCGTTACGCAATGCCGGGCGCCGCCCCAACTTGCCCGCGTCTCGCCGTCACCACGGCAGCCTCTTGCCATCGCGAAAAAAGCCGCCAGTCGGGCCGTCGTCGGGCAAGGTCGCGGCCCACACGATGCCCGCCGCCCCTTGCGCCACCGGGCGCCCGCCCGGCCCGCCCATGTCGGTGGCGACCCAGCCCGGGCAGATCGCGTTGACCAGCACGCCCGAGCCGCGCAGTTCGGCCGCCAGCACGCGGGTCAGTGCGTTGAGCGTCGCCTTCGACGTCGAATAGGCTGGCACGCCCGCGCCCATCGAGGTCAGCGAACCGCCTTCGGAGGAGACGTTGACCAGCCTGCCATGGCCGCCCGCCCCGAGCAGCGGCGCGAAGGCGGCGGCCACCCGCCAGGCGCCGAAGACATTGGTCTCGAACGCCTCGCGGATGAGAGTCCAGTCGGGCCGCAAGGCGCGCGAGCCGGTGTCGTAGTGGATGGCGGCGTTGTTGATCAGCACGTCGAGCCGGCCGAACCGGCGCTGCACGTCGTCGGCTGCTCTCGCCGCAGCGTCGGGCGCGGCGACATCGAGCGCAATGGCCTCGACAGCGCCATCGAGCCCTTTCGCCGCCGCCTCCCCCTTGGCGAGATCGCGCACGCCGAGCAGAACGGTGAAGCCGAGCGCCGCGAGTTGCCGCCCGGTTTCAAGCCCGATGCCGCGATTTGCGCCGGTGACGAGGGCGACTTTGTGGGTGTTCATGGGAAGCCTCTTTGTCGGTCATCTCGGGGCAAAATGGCACGGGTGCACCTGTTTTATTAGAGGGAGGAGATAGCAGTCATCATGCGATGACGCGCATGAGTTGGTTGCGCAGGAATCGGGTGTCGGCGGGCGCAGCTATATGCGATCGTTCACCCATCAAGAGGACCGGTCATGCTCACGCTTCACGATTATCTGCCGTCGCAGAACGGCTGGAAGGTCCGGGTCCTGCTAGGGCTGCTGAAGATCCCTCACGTCACGCACCCCGTCTCGATTTTCGAGGGCGAGAGCCATACCGACGCCTTCCTGGCGCTCAACCCGGCAGGCGCGGTCCCGGTCCTTCAACTCGAGGACGGCAGCGCCATCGCCGAATCCAATGCGATCCTCACCTACCTTGCCGAGGGCACGCCCTTCCTGCCGTCGGACCGCTACCGGCGTGCCAAGGTCATGCAGTGGCTGTACTTCGAACAATATAACGTCGAGCCCGTCATCGGCTCGCTGCGCTTCTGGACCCTGACCGGACGGCTCGACCGTAACCAGGCCATGGTTGCCGGCAAGCGCGAAGCCGGAGCCCGTACGCTCGCCGCCCTGAACCGCAGCCTTGGCGAGGCACCGTTTCTCGCCGGCAGCGACCTCACCATCGCCGACATCGCCGTCTATGCCTACAGCCACCGCGCCGGGGATTGCGGCTTTTCGCTCGCGGACTATCCGGGGTTCGCAGCATGGACCAACCGCGTACGCGATGCCATCGGACCCGGCTACCCCGTCCATCCCTACGGCAGCGACCCGCATTCGGGCGCCTGAAGGGCCTACTTCTTCCCCTGTCGATGGATCGTCTCGCCGCGCTTCAGCATCGCGACGAAGGCTTCGATCTTCTTCTTGCGGCCAGCCTCGGTCTTCATGTTGTGGGTGCGGAAGGCGAGCGCGAAGCGGTTCTGCGCGCTGAGCTTTTCCAGCATCGCCTTCGCCGCCGGCTCGGCGTCGATCGCCGCCTGCAGATCATCGGGGATCTTCATCTCCTTGCCGCTGCCATAGGCGCGCGCCCAGCGCCCGTCGGCCTTGGCCGCCTCGACCTCTCTCAGCCCATGCCCGGTCATGCGGCCCTCCTCGACGAGGCGCGCCACATTGTCGACGTTGATCTTGCTCCAGATGCTTTTTTTGCCGCGCGGCGTGTAGCGCTGCAGGAAACTGTTCTCGTCCAGCCCCTTGCGCACGGCATCGATCCAGCCGAAGCACAGCACGACATCGATGGCCTCCTTCGGTGTGATCGACTTCAGTCCCGACCCCACCTTATGCACCTTGACCCACACTTCGGTTTCCGTGGCGTGGTGTTCGCTGAGCCAGGCGTAAAAGCTCGCCGCGTCGGGAAATTCCCGCACCTTGTCGGGGTCGACCTTGACGGGGGCCATCAGTGCACCTGCCCGATCAGTGTCGTTGTCGCTGGCGTCGCCCTCATCCTGCCTCCGGCATCGTGCGATTCCCCGCATCATGATGGCATGTTTCACTGCCAATTTTCGTCAGCAGTGGGGCACGCTGCCGCCGGGCAACGGAACACACCATCCATGGCCGCGTTCCGACAAGAGTGCAACCGCCATGGAGGATCGCGATGGCCGTGCAGACCGTTTTCGCCCATGTCAGCTGCTCCGACCTCGAGCCCAGCATCGACTGGTATGGAAAACTGTTCGGCAAGCCGCCGCTGCGCCGGCCGATGCCTGGCCTTGCCGAATGGCAGTTCACGGAAAGCGCCGAGGTGCAGCTCTTCGAGGACAAGGAAAAAGCCGGCACCTCGACGCTGACGCTCGGCGTGCTGCCCCTGGCGCCAGAACGGCAGAGACTAGTGGATGCGGGCCTCGAACCCGGCCCGATCGAGAAGGCCGGCCGTTCCTGGATCATGCGCATGCGCGATCCCGATGGCAATCTGGTGGTGTTTGCGAGTGCGGAGCGGGAATAGAGCCGCCGCAGCCCAGCGCTCGTGTTCTACACCGGTGTCGGTGCCGCCGGCGTCAGCCCGTGGCGACGCATGATCTCCATCATGCTGGCCTTGTCCGGCGGGCCACCGGCGGCGGCATGGAACATTGCGAAAATCTCGCGGAAATAGTCCGGACCGATCGCCGCCGGGGTCACGATACATAGTACCGTCGCGTCGTTGACGCCCTTGTTGTCGAACCGGTGGACGGCGCCGCGTGGAATGCATAGCGCCTCTCCCGCTCCGACATCGATCGCCTTGCCGTCTACGGTCCAGGTCAGCACCCCGTCAACGCCGTAGATCGTCTCTTCATAATGATCGTGGCTGTGCGCCGGCGCCAGCAGCCGCGATCCGCCAGCCACTTTCAACTCGAAGGCGGCGACGCTGCCGTTCGAACTGTCGCCCGTCACCAGGAAGCGAATCGATAGCATCTTGTCGCCGATGGCCTCTTCGGCTGGATTGACCTGAAGATTCATGGATGACATTGCGCAAACCCCTCCGGTAAATTACATTTACTAGCAATCAGTAAACTCAATTTACCGGATCGTCAATGGCCACGTCCACCGAAGTTCTGCAGACCAAGACCGAGGACCTTTTGATCGGCGCCCTGTTGCGCGTGCCGGCGCAGGCGATCCAGCGCCGGCTGATCAAGGAGCTCAACGACGCGGGTTTCGACGAATTGCGCCTGCCGCACATGGCCGTGCTGCAGTTTCCCGGCCCGGACGGGGCGCGGCCCGGCACGATCGCCGAGCGGGCCGGCATGAGCAAGCAAGCCATCAACCAGTTGCTCAGCAGTCTGGAAGGCTACGGCTACCTCGTCCGCTCCGACGGTGAAGGCAGCGCGCGCGTGGTTCGGTCCACCGAGCGCGGCCACGCCGCTTTCTGGAAAATGGTCGACATATTGCGCGACATCGAGGAGGAGTGGCGCACCGAACTCGGACCGCAGCGCTTCGCCCAGTTAAAGGCGCTGTTGTTCGTCGTTTGGGATAGCCCGCTGGTACGCTGACGGGACGAGGCTCATATGGGCTGGCATAATCGGCCCGTCCGATGACACCATCGGTTTCTTCCGTTTTCGCTTTCCGCATCGAGCTGCCAATTCCCTGCCCTTGTCCAACCAAACGAAGGCAGAGCGGATATGAGCATTTCGAACCAAAAGATCCTGATCGTCGGCGGAGGATCCGGCATGGGCCTGGCGCTTGCAAGGCGCTGCCTCGAAGCCGGGGCCGAAGTCATCATCGCCGGGCGCGGCGAAGACAGGCTGCGGCAGGCTCGTGAGGCGCTGGGCAATAGCGCCGCCCTCGAAACAACCACTGTCGACATCACGCGGGAAGATCAGGTCGCGGCGTTGTTCGCCGGGATCGGCGGCCTCGACCATATCGTCAGCACCGCCGCCGACATCGAAGGCGCCTACCGGCTGCTGCCGGAACTCGATCTCGCGGCGGCGCAACGCGTGGTAGACAGCAAGATCTTCGGGCCGCTGCTGCTGGCCAAGCACGGCGCGCCACGGCTGGCAGTGCCCGGCTCGATGACCTTCGTTTCCGGCATCGCCGCCTACCGGCCGGCCGCGCGCGGTTCGGTCGTCGCCGCCGTCAATGCCGCGCTCGAAGGGATGGTGCGGGCGCTGGCGGTGGAACTCGCGCCGATCCGCGTCAACGCCGTGTCGCCCGGCTGGGTCGATACCGAGATTTGGGCGCAGGTGGCCGGCGAGAGGAAAGCAGAGACACTTGCGGCGATGGCCGAGCGGCTGCCGGTCGGCAGGATCGGCCAGCCCGACGACATCGCCGACGCGATTTTCTTCCTCATGGGCAATGGTTTTACGACTGGCACGACGCTGCATGTCGAGGGCGGGCATCGCTTGGTCTAGCTGACCACGGCTTTCCCGGAATTGTTTAGAAACAAGGCCTTGGAGCGGTTCGCCAATTCAGATCCTGAGCCGGTTCCGGAGTGCGGCGGCGCCAGTGTGTCGCGCGCGGCGGCAAGCAGGTGCCGGAGTGCCGGCGGCTGGACGCGCCGGCGCCGCCAGATCATCGTCAGCGGCGCCACTTGCGCTCGGCCAGGCCATGGCAGTTCCATCAGCTCACCACGCTGAAGCGCGTCGCTGACGGCCAGACGTGGAACGAGGCCCAGCCCCGCGCCGGCCGCGACCAGCCGGGCAATGGCGCCGATGCTGCCGACTTCGGCGGCAAATCCCGAGGCTCCGATGCCCGCCTCGGCGAAGGCGGTGTCGAACATGTGCCGGTAGATGCATCCAGGCTCCGTTGCCACGAAACGTTTTGCGGCAAGGGCGGCCAGATCGCACGGAACCAGATTCTGCCCCGGCGCGGCGATCAGCACCAACGGCTCGGCCGCTATCGTATGCCTGGCGAAGCGTTGATCAACGCCGCCATTTGGAACATCGCGGCGATTGAAGCAGAAGGCGACATCGATGTCGCCGTCCTCCAGCTGGCGCAGCAGCGTGCCGCTGTCGGTCACCTTCATCCGGACGGCGATGTCGGGGTGGCTGGCCTGGAACCCCGGCAGCCAGGGCGCCAGGCGGGCCGAGGCGATCGTCTCCAGCGCACCGATAGTCAGAACGCCGCTGGTCTGGCCAGACGCCGCCTGAACGGCGGCACGCGCCTCGCCGTCCAGCCGCAGCAGCTCTTCGGCGATGGGCCTCAGCGCCAGCCCCGCCGGCGTCAGCTCCAGCCCTGATTTCGAGCGTGTGAACAAGGCAGCGCCCAGCTCGGCCTCCAACGACTGGACCTGGTCGCTGACGCTCGACTGGGCGAGATGAACCATCTCGGCGGCGCGCGTGATGTTGCGGCTGCGCGCCACCGCGAGGAAGGTCTTGAGCAGTCTTGGATGCATGGGCTGGCCGAAATCGCCGGGCCTACTGCAGCTGCGGCTTTTTCAGGAAACTGCCGCGGTCGGCGGATTTGACGCGCAGCCAGGTCTCGCGGCCGTCGCGCACCACCCGCATCGGGATCTCGGCACCGGCCGAGCCGCTTTCCCAAAGCTTGCGATAGAAATCGGCGAGCCCGTCGACCTCACCGTCGCGGACCTCGGAAATGACGTCGCCTTCGCGCAGGCCGGCCTTGGCCGCCGGGCCGCCCTCGGTCACGCTCATCACCACCACCTTGCCGTCGCTTTCGGCCGACAGCGCGCCGAGCCACGGGCGCGGCGGCTTGGCCACGTGGCCACGCGTCAGCAGGTCGTCGAGGATGGGCGGCAACAGGTCGATCGGAACCACCATGTTGATATCGGCAACCTCGCCGGCGCGGCTCATCTGCAAGCGCAGCGAACCGATGCCGAGCAGCGCGCCCTCGGCGTTGAACAATGGCGCGCCGCCCCAGGACGGATGCGCCGGCGCGATGAAGATCGCTTCGTCGAGCAGATACTCCCAATAGCCGGCGAATTCCTGCTTGGTGACGATCTTGGCCTCGATCGCCCGGCCGATGCCGTCGGCAAGCACCACCGCGTCGCCGACCCTGGCCTTACCGGCATCACCCAGCGCCACGGCCGGCAGACCGGTCGGCGCCAGCGCCTGAACGAGGCCGAAGCCCGATTCCTGATCGTAGGCGAGCGCGTGAGCGGGGATGACGCGGCCGTCATGCGAGGTCAGCCAGACCTCCTCCGCCTCTGTGATGAGATAGCCGATGGTCAGCACCAGCCCGTCACTGCGGATGACGACGCCGCTGCCTTCCCTGAGTGTGCCCAGTGCCCCGGCCGTGAAGGCATCCTCCGGAACGGTCGCCCGCACGGCAACGACGGAACGCGGATTGGGATTGATGGTCATGATTTTGTCCTGCGATGCGAATGCCTGGCGGCTTCTTCTATAGGTATGCCACGGGGGAGATGCTGCAAGGGGGTGAGAAACGGTGGCCATAGGGCAGGAAAAGCCAACCGCTCGGCTTTTCGAATTTCGAACGCCCGGCAGGCGATGCGTCGCGCCCCGCACTGACAATAGTTCAACACAAGTTGAACTTCCCTCTCCGCAGCCCTAGCTATGGGTGACCTGCCATCCTCCCACGATACGAGAGCCGACATGACCGAATATACCCCGCCGAAAGTATGGACCTGGAACAAGGGCAATGGTGGCGCCTTTGCCAGTATCAACCGGCCGATCGCCGGACCGACGCACGACAAGGAACTGCCGGTCGGCAAGCACCCGCTGCAGCTTTATTCGCTGGCGACGCCAAACGGCGTCAAGGTGACGGTGATGCTCGAAGAGCTCCTGGCGCTTGGCCACGAGGGCGCCGAATACGATGCATGGCTGATCCGCATCAACGATGGCGACCAGTTTGGCAGCGGCTTTGTCGAGGTCAATCCCAATTCCAAAATCCCGGCGCTGATGGACCATAGCGGCAAGTCCCCGGTGCGCGTCTTCGAATCCGGCTCGATCCTGGTCTATCTCGCCGAGAAATTCGGCGAATTCCTGCCGGCCGAGCAGCCGGCGCGGGCGGAAGTGCTATCCTGGCTGTTCTGGCAGATGGGCTCGGCCCCTTATCTCGGCGGCGGCTTTGGCCATTTCTACGCCTATGCACCGGAAAAGATCGAATATGCCATCGACCGCTTCTCGATGGAGGTGAAGCGCCAGATGGACGTTCTCGACCGCCGTCTGGCCGAAACGGAATATCTTGGCGGCAAGGATTACACCATCGCCGACATGGCGGTCTGGCCCTGGTATGGCGGGCTGGCGCTCGGCCGGCAGTATAATGATTCCGCCACCTTCCTGTCGGTGCACGAGTATAAAAACGTGCAGCGCTGGGCGAAGGTGATCGACGAACGACCCGCGGTAAAGCGTGGCCGCATGGTCAACCGCGCCTTCGGCGAACCGGCCATGCAGCTGCACGAACGCCATGACGCCAGCGATTTCGACACCAGGACGCAGGATAGGCTCGCCGCCGAGTAGATTCAGGAAAGCTCCGTCAAAAGCCCATCACCGGCGTTAAACCGGTGATGGGCTTTTTGCTTGATGCATGAGACGGATCAGTGGAGAACTTCCACGATCTGACGGGTGTCGGGATCCACCAGCACGGTCTGATCATTAATCACCGCGACGCGATACCTGACGTTGGGAACTTCACGCAGTTCGACCTTGTCCGGCACAGAGGAGCCGAGCTTGAGTTCGACGCCCAGAAGGTTCACCGACGCCAGCGGTTCCCTCTTGATATATTCGCGAACGACCGTCTCCTGTTCCGGCTGGACCACGATGGTGTCCGCCAGAGCCGCGCCGACGCCGCCCAGCAGGACGATCGCAGCCGCAGCACTCGTAAGATAATGTTTCATGACAACCTCCATGATTGGCTATTCGCTCCGCCTGAAGGGAAACTCTCACGCAAGTCGGAGGTTCCATATCTGCTTGTGAAATAAATGAGGCGCTTAACCAACAATATGCCACATTTTGTTACAAATATAAGTGAATATATCCACACTAGCATGCTTTGCAGGTCTAATAAAACTTCTTCTGGATTGCGGGACAATCAAGGCATATCGGCTTGAAAGGCAAGAAATGACGCTAGAGCTATCTAACGTATAGCGAGGGGTGTCGCTCCCGTGCTTTACCTCGCCTCCAAAAAAGGCCCGCCCTGCCGGGAGCAGGAGCGGGCCTCCAACGGACCGGTGGAGGTGGCGCCTCACCGATCGAGGTAGGAAAACGCACGCACCGCGGCTTCGTTCCACCGTGGCCGCCGCGATTTACCGGAAGTGCGCCGCGGCGAATTCTGCGCGATGCTGAATACGCTGGCCAGCAAGGCCCTGAGAGATTCTCCCGCGGGCGGAGGGATAGCGAGCCGCGGGTGGCGCCGTTAATGCCGGACGCCGTCCCGGTGTAACGGCGGCACCGGGTTGACTGCATCCTGGCCCATCGCGGTGTCTTGTGCGCGCCTGTAGATTAGCCCCAGGACGAGCACGAAGTAGCCGACCTGCAGGACGACCAGGACCACCGCAGTCCAGGCAAGCGCCTCCCAGAAGGAACCGGTAGCAATATAGGTCCAGACCGCGACAAGGATCGTGGTCGCCGACATTCCGACGAGAAATGGCCCAAAATACATCGACCTTCAAGATCCCCCAACCCGTCCCGGTCCGGGCGACTCCCTGCCCAAATCTCCATCCGCGCACAGGTTTTCATTATTTTAGCAACTACGCAAGTATGCGGTGTCCCTCGACATCCCCTTAGAAATTTGTTGCACGGTGGCGCTGGCAGGAGCAGGTTGATGCTCACGGACCGCGGTAATCGGGAAAAGAAGTCCGGGGGGATTGGGGAATGACGCTTAAATTGATCGGGGCCGGTTTCGGCCGCACCGGCACATGGTCGACCTTTGCCGCATTGAACAAGCTCGGCCTGCCCTGCTATCACATGCAGGAAGTGATCATGAACAAGGCCAACACAGGCCATCTCGATTTCTGGCGCAAGGTGGCCAACAGCCCGCCCGGTTCGCAGCAGGACTGGGGCAAGGTGTTCGCCAACTACACCGCCACGGTCGACAATCCAGGCTGCTGCGTGTGGCGCGAACTGATGGTGGCCTACCCCGACGCCAAGGTGCTGCTGACATTGCACCCACGCGGCGCCGAGGCGTGGTACGAAAGCACGATCGACACCATCTACTTCACCGAGAACCTGTGGCAGTTCAAGATCCTGGAATGGCTCACCCCGTTCGGCCGGAAGTTCGGCGACATGTCGCGCAAGCTCATCTGGGGCCGCACATTGGCCGGTGTCATGGGCGACCGGGATAGGGCGGTTGCCCGCTACAATGCCTATGTCGACGAAGTGAAGGCAGCCGTGCCGCCGGAAAAGCTGCTGGTGTTCAAGGTCAGTGACGGCTGGGCCCCGCTCTGCCATTTTCTCGACGTGGCGCAGCCGAACGAACCCTTCCCAAACCTGAACGACCGCGAAACGATCAAGAAGATCATCCGCGACATCATCACGGGCTCCTACATCATGCTGGGACTGACGGTGGCTGCCATCGCGGCGGTGATCGCGGCATTGTGGTGGTGGCTGGGCTGACCGCAAGCCCAGGCGCGCCTGCCTGCTTGGAGCGGGCCGAGTTTTTCGCTCCCGAAACAAACGACCTCACCGACTGCCAGCTTTCGGTCGGGCAGGCTGACTAGCAACTGCTCTCGTTGGAATTTTGCGCTTGCCTTCCCTGCCGGACGGGTCACCAGTTCATGGCCGTTCGACCAGGCTTTTGCCCCTTCTCAACCCCGCTGCAAAGCCGCATGATTATATCTCGATTGGATGAAATAGCGGAACATCCAATGGACATTGCCGGAACCGAACAGGGCCCCCCGGACTTTTGCGCGCACCACCCAAGACCTTGGTCCTACAAGGGAAACCGGATGGTTCGATCCGCGACGCGCAGGCAACGCGCGCCGGTCGGTCCAGAGGCGCCGGCACTTTGCCATCTCGCGTCATCGCCATGCCCGCAATGCCGCCTGATGATTGGCCGATTGTGCCCGGCTAGAATGCAGGGCCTTGCAGCCCCTGCCTATTCCGCTTTCGCGGAAGTTTCGGACGTCTAGGGGATGTGCGATAAGGTTGTTGCGGCGGTACGAGCCGCCCTGGTTGGCGCGGGCGCCGAGCACACCCCAACAATGCGCCCCCCCGTCCGCGTCGACCATGGCAAGCGCCCTGTCACCTTGACCAGCGTCCATGCGCCGGCGCGACCCCTCCAGGCATTCACTCCGGCGCCCCTGCAAACAGCACCACGCATTGCCGTCGCGTGCTTATGCGACGATCGTCGCGCGATGCTCACCCCAGTTCCACCCAGACCGGCGCATGGTCGCTGGCGCCGTCCTGCCCGCGCACGTCGCGGTCTATGCCCGCTCCCTTCAGCCGGCGCACGAGCGTCTTCGACAGCAGGATATGATCGAGCCGCAGGCCGGCGTCACGCTCCCAGCGGTTCCGGCGATAATCCCAGAAGGTGTAGAGCGTCTCCTTCGGATATTTCTTCCGTAACGCATCGGTCCAGCCTTGTTCCAGCAGCGCGGCGAAGGCAGCGCGGCTTTGCGGCTGCACCAGCGCGTTGTCGTCATAGGAGCGGGTGGCGTAGATGTCGCGCGGCTCGGGCACGATGTTGTAGTCGCCGGCCAGAACCACCGGCAGGCCGGTGTCGATGAGTTGTTCGGCATGCGCCTCCAGCCGCGCGTGCCAGGCGAGCTTGTAGGTAAATTTCGGCCCCGGCTGCGGATTGCCGTTCGGCGCATAGAGACAGGCGACAACGATGCCGTTGACCGCCGCCTCGATATAGCGGCTCTGCCGGTCGGCATCGTCGCCGGGCAACGCATCGCGGGTCAGCACCGGCTCGGCACCGCGCGCGAGTATGGCGACGCCGTTCCAGGTCGGCTCGCCCTTCCACACCGCGCCATAGCCGGCATCGGCAAGCGCGGTACGCGGAAACTGCGTGTCGCGCGCCTTCAATTCCTGCAGGCAGACGACATCGGGTTTTGCGGTGGCGAGCCACGCCAGCAGCTTGTCCAGCCGGCTGTTGATGTTGTTGATGTTGAAGCTGGCGATCTTCATCGGGGATCAGGGGGCGATCCTGCCCACCCACGCCTCCACCGTCTGCGCCAGCGTCGTCAGATGATCCGCCGTGGAGAAGCCCGAAATGCTCTTGCGCGGCTTGAGATCATGGTCGCCGTCCTCCAGCCAGATCACTTCGATCGCATCGGAAAGGCCGTAGGTCGAGACCTCGTCCCTCGTGCCGAACTCGTCGCGCGTGCCTTGAAAAATCAGCGTCGGCGTCTTCAGCCCGGCGAGATGTTTTGTCCGCAATTGCTCGGGCTTGCCAGGCGGATGGAACGGATAGCCCAGGCAGACCAGCCCCGATATCTCGCCCTTGGAAAACATCTCGTCGGCGACCATGGAGGCGACGCGCCCGCCCATCGACTTGCCGCCGATGATGAGCTTGCCCGACACGCCCTTGCCCCTGAGGTCGGCGATCGCCTTGATGTATTCCGGGTTCACCGTCTCGGCGCGCGGCGGCGGCTTGCGCTGCCCGTAGCGGCGCGCCGCCATATAGTGGAACTCGAAGCGCGCGACCTGGAAGCCCGCGGCGGCGAGTGCCTTGGCGGTGGCTGTCATGGAGGGGGAATCCATCGACGCGCCGGCACCATGCGCAAGCAGGATGGTGACGGGAGCGGTGTCGTGGCCATCGAAGAGGAAGGTGGTCATCATGTGGCACCCCGCGCGACGGCGAAGCCGCCAATCTTGCCCCACAAGGGGGGAGACCGGCTGTCGTCGCGGTCTTGGCCAACCATCGTCACCCCGCCGACTTCGCCAGCTGCATATCCACGAACTGCACGCCTCTGGCCGCCACTCCAGCCCATTCCGACGCCGCGTCGAGCTCCAGATACCGCACCCACAGCCGTCGCGCCTCAAGCAGATTGCCCGCGTCAAACTCCAGCCGCGCCAGGTTGAAGACAGGATCGGCATAATTCCTGTCGAGCCCGATCGCCTTCTGCAAATGCCTTCGCGCCGAGGCGTCGCGGCCTTGCTCGCTCATCAGGCCGGCGAGGTTGAACCAGGCCTCGACGAAGGCTGGGTCGAGCTTGATCGCCCGGGCATAATCGTGCGCGGCTTCCGCCACGCGCCCGGACCCGCGCAAACAATTGGCGCGGTTGAAGGCGGCGATGGCGTCGGTCGGATCGATGGCGAGGCAGCGCTGGTAGAGTGCGGCGGCACCGTCATGGTCGCCGCCCTCCTCCGCCGCTTCCGCCTCGGCGAACAGATCTTCCAGCGTGTCGTCGCCTTGTGCCGCAGCTCCCAGATCGAACAGCAATTGCCCGTCGAGTTCACTCTGGCCGCCTTCGAGATAGATGGCGTCGGGACGGCCATGCTGCGACCCGACATTGAGCGACTTGGCGGTGAGCGAAGCGACGGGGCCGGAGCGGTGGACGGAGCGCGCGATCGCGCCCCATGTGGCGCCGCCGGCGATCAGCCCGGCATATTTGCGTGCCAGGATCAGGTCGCGGAAGGAATAGGGCTCGCCATCATGCTCGAAGGCATCGAACAGGCTGAGCCGGTCGAGATCGGCGCCGGACAGCCTGGACTGGTCGATCAGCGATTGGCGCGACAGTGAGGGCGCCTCGGGTGCCTTTATCAGCCCGAGCAGCCGCAGGAAACCGTTCTCGCTCATGAGAATGCGCCCGGCCGCGCGCTCGGCGCCGAGCCGGCGTTCGATCTCGCTATCGCTATTTTTGGCGGGTCCGGCCTTGGTCAGCCCCGCCTTGACCAACAATGCGCGTCCGAACACGACATGCGTGGTGCGCCGGGTGACGCCGCGCCTGAGCTGGCCGTGCTGGCGCTCCACCTCGCGCGCGGCGAGCCTGAGCGGAAACGCTGCCAGCGCGCCGATCGTACCAAAGACAGCCCCCGGAACGGCCGGTGCCGTCATTTCTTGCTCTTGCCGACCGCCTTGAGCAGGTTGGCCTTGAGCGGATTTTCAGGCGCACCACCCGCTGCCGCCTTCTTGGCGGCGGGCTTGGCGGCCTCGTCGGCCTTGCTCTTCGACTTGGCCGGCGGCTTCGACTGCGACAGGCTGGCCTTCAGCGCATCCATCAGGTTGATGACATTGCCGCGTTCCGGTGCCGCCGCGATGATCGGCTTATGGCCCTTCAGCTTCTCGCGGATCATCGACATCAGCGCGACTTCGTAGCGGTCCTCGTAATTCTTCGGATCGAAGGTGGTTTCCTTCTGCTTGATCAGCGCTTCGGCAAGCTGCAGCATTTCCGGGTCAGGCTTCATGGCCGGAATGTTGCCAAAATATTCAGCCGTGCCACGCACTTCGTTCGGATTCCTCAACGTACACACGAACATGCCGTTCTCGCGCGCGCCGATCGTCACCACGCGCTCGCGGCTGGACAGCACCAGCCGGGCGATGGCGAGCTTGCCGGATTTGCGCATCGCCTCGCGCAGCACCGCGAAGGTCTCTTCCGCCATCGCCCCGTCCGGCGCCATGTAATAGGGCGCGTCCTGGTAGATGACGTCGACCTCGTCCTCGTCGACGAAGGCCTCGATGTTCATCGTGTGATTGGATTCGATGCGCACCGCGTCAAGGTCGGCATCGTCTATGATGATGTACTGCTTGTCCTCGTACTCATAGCCCTTGACCAGATCCGCGCGTTCGACGAGCCCCAGTTCAGGGTCGACCGGCTTCATGTTGATGCGGTTGTGGGTCTTCTTGTGCAGCTGGTTGAACGAGATGCGTTCGCTGGCGCTGGTGGCGGGGTATAGCCGCACCGGACAGCTGACCAGACTGAGTTTGAGGTAACCTTTCCAACTTGCCCTGGGCGCCATGATGAACTCCTACGCGGCCGCGCGCTGACAGTTACTTCGCAGCGCTTCGTCCGAAGGACGAACAAGGCTGCGCAAATCCTACACCGACCCGGCACAATAGCGGCAAATCCCTGACGAAATCTTCCCGCCGGTTTTCGGGGTCACGGGCGGAGAATAATTCAAATTTTCGGAAGCGTCGATGGCGTGCGGGACGCCGGTGATTGGCCGACCCACTTATCCCTTCGTCATCCTAGGGCGAAGCAAGGAGCGAAGCGACGCGCGCAGACCCTAGGATCCATGCCGTGACTTACAAGCGTTGCTGCAGTGAAGGAAAGCTCACCACCCTGTTCCGCGAAAGAGTTCGAACCAGTCTGGATTGGCCTTCTCGATCAGTTCAACCTTCCATAGGCGCGGCCAGCGCTTCAGTGACTTCTCGCGCTGGATCGCATCGGTAATGTCGAAATATTCCTCATACCAGACCAGCCGTTGCACGCCGTATCGGCCGGTGAAACGCAAGCCTTGGCCCGACTTGTGTTCTGGCATACGGCGACCGAGGTCATTGGTGACACCGATATAGATTGTGCCGCGCTTCTGGCTCGCGGTCATGTAGACGTATCCGGTCATCTGAACAGGTGCATTCTACAACAATGGTCGCGGCATGGATCCTAGGGTCTTCGCGACGGAGCTTCGCCCTAGGATGACGAAGTTCAGGAGCCCTGTTCGTCGAAGGGCGCCTCAAAGCCCGTTTACCTTTCCCGGGACCACCGGCAAATCCCGCGCGAACTCGTCAATGTCAGCCCACGGATCACCCGATGTCTCCAGCAACCCCGGCAGCGACGCGTAATTCAAATCCTGCGGCGCATCGATCGTCTCCAGATCGCTCCAGCTCACCGGTGTCGAGGCCGGCAGGTTGGTGCGGGCGCGCAGCGAATAGGGGGCGGCGGAGGTGTGGCCGCGCGCGTTGCGGTGATAGTCGATGAAGATGCGCCGCTTGCGGTTTTCCTTGCCCATGGTGGTGGTGAAGGTGTCTGGCGCGGTGGCCGTAAGATGCGTCGATATCGCGCTGGTCGCCTGGTGCAGCTTCTTCCAGTTCTGCTTGCCGGTCACCGGAACCGTGATGTGGATGCCGCTGCCGCCCGAAGTCTTTGCGAATGGCACCAGCCCCAGCCCCTCCAGCTCGCCCTTGATGTGGACGGCGGCCTCGACCACCTCGCGCCAGGAAATCCCTTCGCCCGGGTCGAGGTCGAAGACGATCTGGTCGGGCTTGTCGAGGCTGGTGCGATGGGTGCCCCAGGTGTGGAACTCGACGACGCCGAACTGCGCCAGCGCCAGATAGCCCTTGGCGCCCTCGACGGAGAGATAGGACTTGGTCTCGCCCTCGGAATTGATCGCCTGGAACGTCACCACCGAAGGCGGCATGCCGGTGAAGGCGTGGCGCTGGAAGAAGCAATCCTTCGGCAGGCCGGTCGGGCAGCGCACCAGCGACACCGGGCGGCCAAGGATGTGCGGCAGCATGAAGTCGCCGACCAGCGCGTAATAGACGGCGATGTCGAGCTTGGTCGGGCCGTTCCTGCCGAACAGCCGCCGCGTCGGGTTTGTCACCCAGATCGTGGCAAGGTCGGCTTCAGCGATCAGCCGCTTGCGTTTTGCCGACACCGGCGTCGACAGGCCGACGTCACGCAGACCGCGAAACACACCATGGCGCAGCGCATTGTCCGCGGTTCGGTTGGCAAAATGAATGCGCGCCGAAAACAGCGGCTTGACCCAGTGCATCTCGCGCATGATTTCGCGCGGCACGCCTTCCGGCGGCGTTGCGCCTGACGTGAGCGGCTCCAGCCGGGCCAGCAGGTCGGCCGCGGTCGCGGCATCGAAGCCGGAGCCAACCTTGCCGCGATAGTGCAGTTCGCCGTCCACCCACTCGGCCATGCCGAGCGCGGCCAGCCCCTCGGCCGCGTCCGAAGTGGTGTAGCCGGCGATGACGAAATCGCCCTTTTCGAGCGCCTTGGTCTTGGTCCAGCTCTTGGTGCGGCCGCTCTGATAGATGGCGGTGGCGCGCTTGGAAACCACGCCCTCCAGGCCGAGTTCCGTCACCTGGTCGTAGAGCCCCTGCCCCGAACCTTCGACATGGTCGGAGAACTGGATGGCGGAGTTGGCGCCAAGCCCGCCAAGCAGTTCGGCCAGCAGCGCCTTGCGCCGGATGAGCGGCACCTTCATCAGGTCCCAGCCATCGAGTTGCAGGAGATCGAAGGCGTAGAAGTGCAGCTTGCTGCCGGCGCCCTCCGCCAGCGCGTCCTGCAGCAGCGCAAAGCGGGAAATGCCCTTGGCGTCGAGCACGACGATCTCGCCGTCGATGATCGCCTCGCGGCACGGCAGCTTGGCGAACGCATGGGGAAGGTCGCCATAGCGCTTCGTCCAGTCGATGCCGCCACGGGTGATCAACCGGACCTCCCCGTTGGAGACATGCGCCATGGTGCGGTAGCCGTCGAACTTGATCTCATGCAGCCAGAGCTCGTTGGTATTGTCGGCAAGGCTTTCGCCACCCGGCGGCTTCGGCACCTGCGTGGCCAGTTGCGGCTCGATACGGCTCAGTGCCGGCGCCTTGGCCGCGCCGGGCAGGTCGCCCGGCCTCAACGATCCAGGCTTTGGCGCGGACTTCGCGGCCGGCTTCGGCGGCGCCACCAGCTCCTCGATGCGCAGGCCGGATTTCACGCTTTCCGGCCGCGCTTCGAGGATGTTCAGCGCCGTGTCGGCGGCGAGGTCGCGCTCCTTGAACAGCAGCCAGTTCTTCTTGTTCTCGTCCTCGCCGGGCTTGGGCTTCAGGCGCGTCAGCATCCAGCCGCCATTGAGCTTTTCGCCGGCCAGCCGGAACTTGAAGGCGCCGGTCCTGAGGCTCTGCTCGACATCCCCCATCGGCGCCCAGGTGCCGGCGTCCCAGACGATCATCGGCCCGCCGCCATATTCGCCCTCGGGGATGACGCCCTCGAAATCGATATATTCGAGCGGATGATCCTCGGTCTCCACGGCCAGCCTTTTGTCGGCAGGGTTGAGCGAGGGCCCGCGCGGCACCGCCCAGCTTTTCAAGACATCGCCGACTTGCAGGCGCAGATCGTAATGGTCCGCCGTCGCATGGTGCTTATGGATGACGAAGCGGTTGCCGTCGCCGGCCATCGACCCGCCGGCCGGCTCCGGCGTCTTCGAGAATTCGCGCTTGGCGCGATAGGTCTGGAGCTTGGCGGGCGGCATGTCAAAAGCCGAACCTGGCGGAAATCAACAACCGCCTCGTTCCTTCGCGCCCCCCTCTGCCCTGCCGGGCATCTCCCCCTCTAGGGAGATCGAACTTCACGGCGGCCTTCGTGAATATCGGACGTTGAAAGAATAGCGCGGCAGGCGAAATTGCCGATCTCCCCACTAGAGGGGGAGATGTCCGGCAGGACAGAGGGGGGCGCCGTAGGGCGCTACGTTTGCACCATTCGCGATTTTTCACTTGGTCTCAATCGTCAATCGCCGGCGTCAGTTCCAGCTCGGCCGGCGACAGCCCCTGCTGCAACTGGCTCAAGCGGAATTCGTCGACCCAGTAGGCCTCGCCGTCGACCAGCACGCGCGCACTGTAGGTGCCATCGGAGAAACGCTGCGCGGTAATGTAGACCTTGTGGCGATCGAGCGCCTTGCGCACCGCGGCGCGCTTGGAGTTCTGGCTGTTCACGGCAGTGGACATGCGCTTCGCCCTCGGTCGCCTGACACGGAACCCGGCCGCTCTTGGCGGCTCGGCGACTGCCTCCAAGGATGGCGGAGACGCGCGGCCCTGTCAATTTCGCGGGCGTCCTTCAGGTCTTCAACCGCCGCAAACGGCGCATCACGCCCTGTACGGCCTTGTAAAGTCCCGGCTTGGTGCGCACGAAAGCCTCGGCCCGCCTGCGGAACTCGATGACGGCATTGGCCACGCTGCCCCGCATCGTGAACCCGTGGCAGAGTTCGACCAATTCCGAGCCCTTTGCGCCCATATGTTCCTTGTAGCCCTGGTTGCCGACGGACAGGTCGAAATACCCAAAGCCCTGTTCGCGCCCCCAGCCGATTAACCTGCCCATGATTGTAAGCCCTGGTGAGACATTGGGCGCGACGCTCTGGTCCATCGCTATCAGGAGAGCGTGAACGGTCCCTTGATGAACCAGCAGATATTGAACCGCGATCAGCGCCTCGCCGACGCGCAGCCCGAAAAGCCGCACGGAACCATCCGACAGGCCCTGAATGGCCGCGCTCCGGTAGAAATCGACGATCTTCTCCTGCGTCAGCAAGTCGAAGCGACCAAGCTCGCGAAAGCGATCGAGCCGCATCCGCACCAATTCACCGAAGATACGCTCAACCTCGGCCGGCGCGTCGGCCTCGACCAGTTCCACGCTGCCAAGCCGTTCGAGGCGACGCGAGTCCTTGCCGAATTCCTTGACAAAGGATGGCCTGCAATGACGCTTGAGGACTGTTTCCGGGTCGCCGTCGATGGCGAGGCCGAAGGCGGTCTGGATGGAATCGCGCGTGTCCGGGAGCAAGGCCAGCGGATTGGCGACGCCGTGGATCTGTCGCGGAATTCCCACAATGTGGACGCGGTCCGACGGCGGCAGCGCCGAGCGGACCGCCGCCCACGCAGCCTGCGCGGATTGCCTGGTCCACGGGGTGGCATCGGCCAGCAGCGGCGCCGCGTAGTCGCAGACGCTACAGCTCAACCATTCGACCACCCAATGGTGGAACGCCCTACGCCGCATCAGCGGCACCAGCATTCTGGGTTCGCCGGTCGCGGCGTCGCCCACCTCCACGATGAGGAGTTCCGCGCTTTCCGGCAACAGCCGCGCCACGATCCCTTCTGCCCAGGCGAAATTCTGGTGGCCGGTGCACATGCCATCCGCCTGGAGGCGCAGCCAGAGCGGCCTGACCGCTTCCAGGCTGGTATGCAGTTTCGCCGTATAGGTGCCGTTCGCCGCGATCGCGGCGGGATGCCGAACCTGCCCGCCGGGCAAGTCCGTCACCGCAGCAATTTGCACTGCCTGGCCTGACACATCTCTCTCCTATCGTCTTGCCGCGGCGAACGAAACCGCCCGCCGCCACGAGCCCAGCCGGCTGTCGTGCTGCTGGTCCGGGTGTTCGATGTTCCACATTCGGTGATGCACGAAGTACCATGATGCCACGAGCACGAAGATCTCGGAGACCGCGGAACCCGCCAGCGACCAGGGCGGAGACGCGACCGCCAGCAGGATCGCGATCAACGCCAGCCCGACAATGGCGCCGCCCAAGGTGATGAACGCCACGATGCGGAAGTCACCCAGTATCTCGAGCACGATGCGGGGCATGATGTAGAGCATGATCGGGACGAAATTCGCGATCACGAAAAGCCCGATGAATCCCACCGAGGCATCCTGGAGAGCCTGGGATTTTATCATCGGCAGGACAAACATGATGGCGCATCCATAGGCCACCGCGCCGAGCCCCATGACGACAGCCCACAGCTTTGCCTGCGCCCAGACACGGCGCGTTTCGTTGCTGCGCATCAGCTTGGCCAGTTCCGGCTGCGTCATGTTCACGAAGGCGAGGCTGATGATGCGCAGCGGCGCGAACAGCACGAGCACCGCCGCCAGCGGCGCATAGGCGGCCGGTCCGGCAATGCCCGCGACCAGCAGCGCCAGGCATTGGCCCTGGATGTTGGCGGTGGTGGCGCTGAAAGCCGACCAGCAGAGCTGCGACCAGAGCTTTGCATAGCGCCGCCGCGTCGGCATGCGGAAGCTGATGCGCATCGTGCGGCGCGCCAGCCGAACCAGGACGAAGATGCCAAACAGGTTGGCCGCAGCAAGTGCATAGAACACGCTCTGCAGCGCGTCCCTGGCCAGCCAGATCGCAAGGCCGGCCATGATGGTGCCGGCGATCGTGAAGGCAGCATCGCTGATGGAGACGATCACCTGCTGGCGGCGTGCGAAGAAGGCCGTGCGCATGTGGCTGCGCAGCGACCATGCGCCGACGAAGCAGCCGGCGGCAATTCCGCTGGGATCGCCCAAAAGACGCATCACGATCGCCGTGCCGATGGCCATCAGCAACGCAACGACCAGCGCCGCCGTCCCGAAGGCCACGTCATAGGCATTGACGCCGGCGCTGTTGGTGCTCTTGCTCATCCATATCGAGGCGGGAACGGCGGTGAGCGACCTGATGTAGGACAGGCCGACGCCGCCCATCACCATGCCGATGGCGAAGAGGCCGTAGCCTTGCGCCGACAGCATGTGCAGCAGCGCGATGTTGAGGGCAAAGTGGAAGCCGCTCTG
The DNA here is from genome assembly GCF_006441095.1 of Mesorhizobium sp. B2-5-4. NCBI lineage: Bacteria > Pseudomonadati > Pseudomonadota > Alphaproteobacteria > Hyphomicrobiales > Phyllobacteriaceae > Mesorhizobium > Mesorhizobium sp. B2-5-4. Next base: position 24,868 of record NZ_VFUR01000021.1, read on the forward strand.
CATCGCCTCGCCGCCGATCATCAGCACGAGGCGCCGCACCAGATGGCCAGGCAGTTTCACGGCCGTGTCTCCGCCTGCCGGGCGGTTGCTGTCCGGCCCGGCTTGGCGATGGCCGCCTTCAGCTTGTCCGCGGCTATTGCCGCAATCGCCGCCGCCGCGACCGGCTCGCTGAAGACCGCCTCGTAGCGCGCCCGCCCGGCGGCGACAAAGGAGCGCCATGCCTCCGGCCGCAGGATGATTTCCTCGAGTTTGCCGGCAAGGGCGGCGGCATCGCCGGGCGGAACATGCCAGCCGGTTTCGCCGTCGGCTACCACCTCGACCAGCCCGCCGATCGCCGACACCAGCGGCGGCCGGCCATAGGCCATCGCCTCGATGGCGACACGGCCGAGCGATTCGGGACGCCGCGACGGCACGGTGACGATATCGGCCCAGCGATAATGCTCGGACGGGTCGGGGATGAAGGGCAGCACGCTGACGCGTCCGGTGAGTCCCATGCTCCCGACCAGTTCGGCGAGCGCGCGTTCGCGTTCGACGCTTTCGAAGGCCCCGCCGACCAGCCGCACCTCGATCCTCGACTTGAGTTCCGCCGGCAGCGAGGCGATCGCCTCCAAAAGCACTTCCTGGCCCTTGATCCTGTTGATGCGGCCAAGCAGCAGCACCTTGAGCGGGCGCTTGCCGTCATAGGTCGTCGCTTCGGCCGCGGCCGGGCCGGCGACGCCGTTATAGATCACATGGGAGCGCGCGGATCTGGGCTCGCCGAACGCGGCGCGGGTGGCGCGCGAGTTGAAGATGAGATCGGCATGGCTCCAGTGCATCAGGCCGACAAGGATCCTGCGCATGGCGCCTTCGGGAATTTCGTGGACGTGCAGCACGGCCTTGTGCGGCAGAAGGCGCGCGGCCAGCGCGTAGTCGGCCACGATCGAGGTGTTGACATAGGTGAGATCGCAATCCCTGAGCCGCCGCCAGGCCCTCAGCACCGCGACCGGCAGCCGCGCCATCTCGATCGTGGCAAGGCGCGCAATGGCCTGGCGCCTCAGCACCCAGAGCGGCTCGAAGACGATCCGGGTCGCATGCGGTTCGAGAATCCGTACGATCGGTCCGCCGCGCGGCAGCACCACTTCGATGTCGGCTGACGGAAACGCGGCGCGCAGCGCGGCCACGCTCTCCGCGAAGCTGCGGTCGGAACCATAGAGTTCATAGCCCTGATGGACGCATGCAATCCGCATATTCCCATGCATCTTTCTGCCAGGGGTAGTTTGATGATCCCGCCACCGGACGGATCAGGCGACTGGAAATTTCAAGCCCAACACCCCTTTGGACTTCACTTATAGCCGGCATGGTGACGAGCGGATGTGGAACCCGTATCACCATGCCAATGCTGCACGTCCTCCGCCGATGCGGCGCACAGAAGTCCACGAGCAAGGATCATGCCGGCCCTGACTTGACCGTCTGCTGGTCGCCAGGTCGCGGCATTGCCTTGTTTCGATACACATACGCCGGGATAGTTGACCGATAGTGAAACAACTCCGGCCGCTGGAAGAAATATTTTACATCCCGGGGCCATAATGGGCGGAACTGAGTCTGGCATGGATATCGCTGGACTGTGGTTTCCAGACGAGACGGCCCGCGCATTGCGGAGCGAGCGGATTTGAAAGCGCCACCAGCCATGAAACCGGAAACGCCCACCATCCTGATCCTCGGGACGCGCGGCATTCCCGCTGCCCATGGCGGCTTTGAAACATTCGCCGAGAAGGTGGCGCTGTTTCTTGCCGGGCGCGGCTGGAAGGTCGGCGTCTACTGCCAGGATGAAGTCGAGCGGGTCGACCAGAGGGTGCGCGTCGACACCTGGAAAGGCATCGAGCTCATCCATGTCCAGGTCGCCTCGAAGGGCCCGCGCGCGACGCTGGAATTCGACTGGCAATGCGTGCTCGACGCTGCCCGTCGGCCCGGTGTCTGCCTGGTGCTCGGCTATAATGGCGCGGTCTTCCTGACCTGGCTGAGGCTGATGCGGCGCAAGATCATCACCAACATGGACGGCATCGAGTGGCGCCGGCCCAAATGGGGTGTGGCGGCGCGCACATGGTTCTGGCTCAACGAGTGGATCGGCGCCTGGGCCTCGCACCGTCTGGTCGCCGACCACCCCGTGATCGCGGAACACCTGGCGACGCGCCGGCCGCGCAGCGCCATAGCCACCATCACCTATGGCGCCGACCCCGTGACATCGGCACCGGCGGCGCCGGTGCGCGCGCTCGGCCTCGAGCCCGGCAAATATCTGATCTCGATCGCGCGCATCGAGCCCGACAACAACATCCTGCCCATCGTCGAGGCCTTCTGCAGCCAGAAGCGCGACATGAAGCTGGTGGTTCTGGGCACGCTTTCGGACCAGATCCCTTATCATGTCGCCGTTCGCAAGGCGGCGAACGCCTCGGTGGTGCTGCCCGGCGCCATCTACGATCAGGCGGCGGTGAAGGCGCTGCGTTTTCACGCGCGCGCCTATTTGCATGGCCACACGGTCGGCGGCACCAACCCGTCGCTGGTCGAGGCGCTGGCCGCCGGCAATATGGTGATCGCCCACGACAACCCCTACAACCGATGGACCGCGGGTGCGGCCGCCATCTATTTCACCGACGCGCGGAGCTGCGCTGAGCGGATGCGGCAGGCGATGGAAGATGACGCCCTGGTCAGGACCTGTGGCGAGGCCGCGAGGGCCCGCGCCAACGAAGCCTTTCGCTGGGACGACGTCCTGCTTGCCTATGAAAGCGAAGCCTATCGGCTTCTGGGCGTGCCCGCCGCTGCGGCCATGCCGGTCGATCGCCCCTCGCCCGGCGCCGTATGACGGGTTGGTCGCGACGGCGGCTGCTGAGGACCGCGCTGTCGACGGCGCTGGTGCCCGGCACCGCGGCGCTTTCGACGCCCGCGCTGGCCGCCACTGGCGAATGGCGCTTTCGCCGCGGCGTCAATGCCTGGCCCTGGTTCGCGCTGACACGCGAATTTCCGGCGCCGCGCACCGATTATGACTGGCCGCCCTTCCAGTCGCAGCGGCCGGTGCCGACACCGGACGACCTTCGCCGGCTGCGTCAGACCGGGCTCGATTTCATCCGCCTGCCCGTCGATCCCGGCCCGTTCCTGGCCGCCGACGCCGCCACGCGTGCAAAATTGCTGACGATGCTGGACGATGCCGTGGCGGCCGTCATCGATGCCGGTCTGGGCATCATCGTCAACGTGCAGGCCAACGGCGCCACCCATTACTGGACTCCCGACCACATGGTCTCCAGCACCGCCGCGCCGGAATTCGAAGCCTATCGCGCGCTGGTCGGCACGCTTGCCGGCAGGCTGCAGCGGTTCGCACAGGACATGGTGGCGCTGGAACCCGTCAACGAGCCGCCGCAATCCTGCTCCTCCAATGTCTGGTCGAAGGTTCAGGCGGCCCTTTTGACGGCGGCCAGGGCATCATCCCGGACCTTGCCGCTTGTCGTCACCGGCGGCTGCGGCTCGATGGTGAGCGGGCTCGCCGCGCTCGATCCGGAACCGCTGGCGGCCTTCGAGCCGATCCTCTTCACCTTCCATTTCTACGAACCCTATCTGTTCAGCCATCAGGGCGCGCCCTGGATGCGCGAGCCCGTCTACCGCGCGCTCAACAACGTGCCATGGCCGGCCTCCGCCGGTTCGCTCGAACAAACGCTGGCCTCTGTCAGGGCGCGCATGGCTCAGGACACCAAGACCTCCGAAGCGGACAAGCAGGCCGCCTATGCCGAGACCGAACGCGTGCTGAAGGTCTATTTCGACGCCAGGCCCGACCGCTGGTTCATCGACAGATATCTGAGCCAGGCGCGCGATTGGGCCGACAGCCACGGCATCGCGCCGCAGCGCGTCATCATGGGCGAATTCGGCGCGCTGCGCACCGACGCCCGCTACGTCGCCGCCCCGAACCCCGACCGCGCCCGCTACATATCAGATGTCAGGCAGAGCGCCGAGGCATCAGGCTTTCCCTGGGCCTTCTGGGACCTCTTCGACGGCATGGGCATGATGGACGACACGACGCGGGCGCTCGACCCTGCGATGGTGGATGCGCTCGGGCTGAGGATGCCGGAGTAGAGAGAGCGCTACGCTCGCGGCGCTTGCGCTGGGCGTCGTACCCCCACCCTCACCGGCCGGTACAGCGCCAGCGCGATCACCACGAACTTGGTCATCAGCGTCGTCTTGGACGCCAGGCTTTCGGAGGTGTTGAGCAGGATCAGCCAGCCCAGCATCGTCAACCAGATGCCGGGATGGCAGCGGCGCGCCACTTCGTGCATGAACAGTGCGAAGCCCAGAAACAACAGCAGGGTGAAGAAGGCGCCCTGATAGAGGAGCAGGCGGATGATCGGGTTCTCGATGCCCTGTTCGAGGCCGTTGATGCGGCGCAGGTTTTCGATGAGATCGATATCGGGCCCGATGATCAGGTCGCGCAGTTCGAAATGCTTGAAGAGCTCGAACATTTCGACGCGGGCATTGGCGCTGCCGCTGTCCGACACGAAGCGTTCCAGCAGCGCGTCGAAGAAGCCGTAGGAGAACAGCATGGCGAGCACGACTGGCAGCAGCGAGGCGAGCATGACCGCAAGGGCGGCACCCGGCAGGCTGATGCGTCCTCGCCGCAGATAAGCGACGCCGCTGAAAAGCAGATAGATGCCGCCGAGCGCGATCGTCGTCACCATCGCCGAGCGCCCGCCGAACACGACCAGCGCCGCGCATTGCAGGCCGATCAGCCCTAGCCGCGGCGGCATGGACAGCGATCGCGAACCCGAAAGCAGCGCTAGCACGTATACCGCGGTGATCGTGGCGTTGGACAGCGGATGCCCCTGAAGCGCCGTCGAGCGCAGGTCGCTCATGAACACCACGCCGTCGAGCCGGTAGGGAAAGACCAGCGTCTTGGTGGCGAACTCAAACAGCGCCAGCAGCGCGTTCACCGTCATCACCGCGTGCACCACCGTTTGCATGCGGGCGAATATCTTTTCATCCGCCTCAGCCAGCATCATCACCAGCAGCGCCGGCGCCACGAACGTGTCGATCATGCCGGCCATGCCGGGGCGCTGCCTGATGATGACGATGACCAGCAGCATGATCGACATGACGGCCAGCAGCGCGCTCGCCGGCCGCCTGTCGGCGATGGCCAGCGTGTAGCCGACCGGGTTGCCGAACGTGCAGGCGCGCCAGGCAAACATCAGCACGAGCAGATAGGTGGAAGGGTGGATCTTGGTCGCCGGATTGCCGGTCAGCCCGTCGTAATTGTAGCCCACCAGCCACAGCATGCCGCCCGAGATGCTGAACAGCAACGCCACCACCGCAACCAGGCCATAGCCGGTCACCCAGTCGAGTGAATTGCCGGTGCGGCGCGCGGTCGCTGCATGACCCTGGCTGGCCCAGCCGGCTGCCGGAGTGGCGGACCGGGCGGCACCCCGAATGGCAGACATGTCAGGCCGCCTCGTCGACCAGCAAGGCGCCGGTCGGCAACCGCCCCATGACGGAAATGGCTTGCGAGGCCGCCGTGACATCGCGCATCGGCGTCGCGTTCAGCGTGGCGACAAGCACGATCTCGTCGACCATGGCGACCAGCGGCGAGGCGTTGAGATTGTCGGCCAGCGCGCCGCCGTCGACGATGACGAGTTCGAAATTGCGGCTCGCCTGGGCCAGCATGTGCTGCGTGTAATAGACGCCCTGCGCCTCGGAGAAGGCAGCCTTTGGCCGCCCCTTGCCGAGAACCGCGACGTTGCTGCCGGGCACGTATTGGCTCAGCGCCTCGAAGGCATATTCGCCGCGCAGCACGTCGAGCAGGCCGGGCTGCGGTTCCTTGTGGCCCTTGCCGGCATTGGTGTCGATGAACAGGACACGGCTGCCCCTGGCAGCCGCAGCGTTGGCCAGCAGGCGCGCCACCCGGCCCCGTTGCGCTGCGTCGTCCGGTGCCGACGTCAGCAGGATGGACGGCACCAGCGGCCAGTCCGGCGGACGCCGGCTGGAGGAGAACAGGCGCCTCAACGCCAGGCCGGCGACGGCGTCCATCTTCTGTCCGGCCTGCGCGGGGGCGCCGCCGAAAGGCCACCAGCGGCGGCGCGCCGATTTTGCCGGCAGCACGCCCACCACGGGCGCGTCGATCGCCGATTGCATCTGCGCGCTGGAAAGCACCGTCGGCGATGAATATTCCGCGATCAGCGCCATGCCGGTGCCGAGCCCCAGCCCGCCGAAGAACGCGCCGAATACCAGCAGCAACAGCGGCGGCCAGCTCTTCTTCAAGGCCGGCATGGCGTCGGAGATGATGCGCGCATTGGTGCTGTCGACATTCACCTGTTCGCGCGTTTCCTGCGCCCGCTGCAGGTAGGTGGCGTAGACCGAGCGCACCGCCTCGAGATCGCGCTGCAGTTCGCGCAGCTTGACCGAGGCCTGGTCGGTGTCGAGCGACTTGCTCTTCATGCCCGCGACCTTGGCCTCCAGCGCCTGCTGGTTGGCCAGTGCCCGCTCATAGTCGGTTTCGGCGGCGGCGCCGATGCGGCCGAGTTCGCGCGCGATGAGCGCGCGCGTGTCGCGCAATTGCTGCTGGGCCGCCATCATCGAGGGATGGCGCGGCCCGAGTTCCGTGCCGAGCTGCGAGACCTGGTCGACAAGCGTCGCCTCCTGTGCCCGCAGGCTCGAAATCACCGCCGATCGCATCGCTTCCGAGGTCGCGTCCGGTGCGCCGCCGGACCGGCGCAACTGGTCGACCTGCGCCTTCAGCGTCGCGGTGCGGCTCTGGGCGGCCGCTAGCTGCGTGTTGATCTCGGTCAGTTCCTGGTCGCTGACCAGATTGCCCGCGGCCATCACCATGTTGTTGGCGGACTTGTAGGCCTCGACCGCATTCTCGGCCCGCTGGACGCGCTTGCGCTGCTCTTCCAGCCGCGCGGTGATCGAGTCGGAAGCGTCCGTGGCCATCTTCGCGCGCGCCGCGGCCTGGTCGGCCAGGTAGGCCTGCGCGATGGCATTGGCGAGCTTCGCCGCCTTGTCGGCGCTCTTGGCGGTGACGATCACGTCGAGGACCAGCACCTTGTCGGCCCGCTTGACCGCCAGCCGCCGGCGCAGTGCATCGAGCGTCGTCCCCGTCTTGTCGGTTTCGCCCGTCTTGTCCGTCTCGGTCGACTCCGAGCCTAGCACGCCGCCGAGCAAACGGCTCAACAACCCACCTTGTCCGTTGAATTCCGGATCCTCGGTCAGGTTGGTCGCCGCGATAGCCCTGAGCAGCACGCCGCTCGACTGGACGACGGCAACCTGGCTTTCCACCATGGTGATGCCGCCATCGGGCGGAACCCGGCTCGGATTGACGTCGTTGGTGACCACCTGCAGGTCTTGCGGATCGACGATGATCTCCGCCATCGAGCTGTAGAGCGCCGGCGTGAACAGTCCATAGAGCAGCGCTGTAAGGGTCAGCAGTGCGGCTGTGGCGAGGATCAGGAAACGGCGGCGCACCAATATACGCTTCAGGTCACCCAGCTCGACGGACGAGGACGGATACGACGCGGCCGGAGGTGGCTCCGGCGCGTATTGCATCGCCTGCGGAGCTTGTTGTTGCGGCAACGAGAGCAGGGATGATTGCAAAGGTCGCTCCGACAACACTCCATATGCCTCAAAAGACTAAATTGCGGCTTCAGCCTAGCTATTACTCCAACTGTTAAAACACTATTAATTATGTTGGGAGCTCTTCTGATTTTTGGCATGGAGTTTGCGTAGCAAAAGCGCGGGCCGTGTTGACAGGGCGCAAGCGAGCGGGAAACGAATGGAAATGGAGCAACATCTCCCTCCAGTCCGACCGTCGCCCACCTATCGTGCCCAAAAATCGAACACCGGCCGTTACCGAACATCAGAATTCTAGGGGTGCGACATGCAGGTCAGCCTGCGCCTGGACAGCGACTGCCTCCGTGCTTTTCACCTGCTGCTGCTGCAGCGCCTGGCCGCGCTCGCCGATGTCGAGGTCAGCGTCGACGCACGCCCGGCCGGGAGCGGCATTCCAGGCAGCATCGCCGCGCTGTTCCAGCTTGAAACGGTCATCCACGGCTTGCCCGCGGATGGGTTGGCCAAGCGCCTGCCGCTGTCGGCGCTGGCACCCTTCCAAACGCGGACGCCCGTCTCGCCGGACCTCGTGCTCGACCTCTGCGGCGACGTGCAAGTGGAGGGAACACGCGTCTGGCGTGTGACCTATGACGGCGCCGGCGGCGAAGCCGCCCTGCTGGCGTCGATCCTCGATGGCCGGACCCCGCTGGCCCGCGTCGAGGAGAATGGTGCCGTCGTCGCCGAAGGACGCCTGGGCACCGAATATGGCGGCATCGCGCTTGCCGCCTTCCAAGACATGCTGGCGCGCACGGCAAGCCTGATCCTGGCGGCGGTGACGGGTGCCGCACGCGGCGCCCTGCCCGTCCTGCCCGAGCCGATGGACGGTAGGGGTGCGCCGTCGCTGCCCTCGGCCGGCAAGCTCGGCGTCAGGGCGGGCAAGGCGCTGGCGCGGCGCGTCGTCCAGAAGATCTACCATCTCTGCTACAATGCTCCGCACTGGAAGGTCGGCTGGCGCGAGACCGGAGGGCGGGATCTGTTCGACCTGCGCGCGCATCCGGCATCGGGTTGGCAAGAGCTGCCCGACGACGGCAGCCGCTTCTACGCCGATCCGTTCCCGATCCTTTACCAGGGACAGGTAATCCTGTTCGTCGAGGACTATATCCACCGTCTGGGCCGAGCCATCATCTCCGCCGTGCCGTTCGGCCCGTCGGGGCCGATCGGCCGCCCGGAGCCGGTGCTCGACCTGCCCTACCACCTGTCCTACCCGTTCGTCTTCGAGCGTGACGGCGAGGTCTGGATGGTGCCGGAAAGCTGCGCCAACCGCACGGTGGATCTCTACCGCGCCACCGCCTTCCCCGGCGGATGGGTCAAGGAAGCGACGCTGCTGTCCGATATCGTCGCCAGCGACGCCACCTTGGTCGAGCATGGCGGCTCGTGGTGGATGTTTGCCACCGTCCGGGACGGTGAAGGCACCGCCCGGGACGGAGGCGGCGCTTTCTCCGACGCGCTGCATCTGTGGTCGGCGCCGGACTTTCGCGGCCCCTGGACGCCGCATCCCAAGAATCCGGTGCTGATCGATATCGCCTCGGCGCGGCCGGCCGGACGCATGGTGGAGCGCGGCGGCCAGTTGCTGCGCCCGGTGCAGGACTGCCGCAGGAGCTACGGCGGCGCCCTTGGCATCGCACGCGTCACTCACCTTGATTTGAACGGCATGGACCAGCGTGTCGAGACGATCTTAACCTCTGGCGCGCTATGGAGCGGGCGCAAGCTGCACACGCTCAACGAGGCAGGCGGCCTGGAGTTCATCGATGGCTCGGCGATCGCGCCGCGCTGGAAACAGAAGCGGCGACCGTAGTTAACCTAAACATTTGCTACTACCAGCCACCCGCGCTGGTTGCTTGAGGTTGATACGGCCCGGAAGATATTTTCCACCACACTTTGTGGAGACAAAAGGTGACTGGCATGAAGGGCAGCGAGATGACCACCGTCGAGGCTGTCCCGGCCGAAGTCGACGTGGCGATCGTTGGCGCCGGAATGGCCGGCACCACGCTGGCCACCGCCTTGGGAAAAGCCGGCCGCAAGGTGGCGCTGATCGACCCGCACCGGATCCATCACGACGAGTTCCGGGCCGAGAAAATCGGTACCGACCAGATACGGCTGTTCGAGAAGCTCGGCCTAGACAAAACGATCATGCATCTCGTCACACCGTTTGACGACATTCACGTCTTCCGCCTCGGCCAGCTGTTCGCGCGTGAGCGCAGGCCGGAATACGCATTTTCCTATGGCGCGCTGATCAACGGGCTTCGTGACGCCCTCCCCCCGCAAGTGCCGCTAACGATCGGCAAGGTCGTCGAGGTCTCGACCGGACCGGACCGGCAGCGCCTGGTGCTGAGCGACGGCAGCGTCATCATTGCCCGCCTGCTGGTGGTCGCCACCGGCTACGGCGAAGCGGTGCGGCGCGCCATCGGCGTCGAACGCATCGAGCAATCGAAAGCCCATTCGCTGTCGATGGGTTTCGACCTCGCCGTCTCACAGCTCGACTGCGGCTTTCGGGCCGTCACCTGCTACGGCAGGCGGGCCAGCGACCGCGTAGCCTACATCACCATCTTCCCTCTCGGCGACAAGATGCGGGCCAACATGTTCGTCTATCGCACCGTGGCCGATCAATGGACGAGGGATTTCCGGGCCGATCCGCAAAAGATGCTTTGCGAGCTGATGCCCGAAATATCGGCGCAATGCGGCAACTTCGCTGTCGCAAGTCCCGTCGAGGTCCGGCAGGTCAATCTGACCACGACGCAAGGCCACCGTCGCGACGGGGTCGTCTTCATTGGCGACGCGTTCTGTACGACATGCCCGACGCCGGGCGTCGGCATAGGGCGGGTCATGATCGACGTCGATCAGCTCCATTCCGTCCACATTCCACGCTGGCTGGAAACACCAGGCATGGCGGCTGACAAGATCGGCGCCTTCTATGACGATCCGGTCAAGGTAGCTTCCGATGAGGCAGGCATGCGTGTGAGCGTATATGCCAAGCGGATCACCACCGAAACCGGACTGGAATGGCGCGCGCGGCGCCTGCGCAACAACATGGCACGCCGGCTGCTGATCATCGGCCGCAAAGTGCGCCATTTGAGACTGCGGCGGGAGCCGGGCATGGCGTGAGGGACCTCCCGCCCTCTATCGTCCAGAAGGCGCTTCCCTGGTGCTGTCCCAAGGACAGCACCTCTACCTTGTCCCTCCCTTGCGGCGGAAGCGCCGGAGCGCTTCCCCAGGGCAATCACATAGCGCTGAAAAAAGGCAAATCCAGTGCCGTTCAGCCGGAACCAGCGGCGCGCAGACAGGTTATGCCCGCAGGAGATCCTGTCATGGTCAAGAACATCGACCGAGCGTTGCAGGATGCCATTCTGGCGATGCGCATCCTTCGCAAATCCATCATTGATCATGGGCACATGGAAGCCATGGCCGAATTTGACGGCTTGATGAGCGTGACCATATCCGAGGCCGAGCGCCAACTCACCAGCTGGCAGACCGGTCATCGCGCCGAGCGATCAGGCCAGGCAAAATCCTGACGCGATCGCTCGCAGCCGGCATCCGGCGGAACCTTGCCGCACACGATTGGTTTTATGGAATGCGACATGCCGCCGGAGAACGAAGTGGCCCGATTGGTCGACAAGAAAAAGCTTGAGAGAGCGGATCGCGAGTCGCGGATCATCCTCGACGCCGAACGGCAGGCCCGCGACGCAAAGACGGCCCGCCTTCGCAAGCAGCGGCTGTCCGCCGAGCCAAGCGGCGAGGAACAGAAGCCCGCACCGCCGAAGCCGCGGGGGTGATGGCGTGCCAAAGCAAACGGCGCGACGGGTCGCGCCTTTGTGACGGCAAGCGAATGCCTTCAGGTCAGCGTTACCGAAACTACAACGGCGGCAGTGACGGCCGAAAGCCGTTCGCGCTTCCGCCAGCTTGGCTTCTCGTATTTCTTCATCAGCTATTCCCCCTTGTTGGACACCGCAGAGAAGACCGGCTTTGCCGCAATGTCAATCGTGCCGGGACGGCTGTCTGATTTTGAGCGAAACGCTCCTGCGCCGAGCAAATCGGTCTACCGTGCTTTTAAATCCGCTAGTCCGGGATAGATTTAGGACCGAGAAAGCGCCACAAGCCGTTTCGGGAGGAGCTTGCCATGTCAGAGACCGCCTTGCCGCTGGTCATCAGCGCGCCCGAGCCGCGCACGCTCGAGCTGATCTTCACGCCGCCGCAGCTGGCGCGGCTCAAGGCGCGTTACCGCATCGTCGAGACGACGCCGGACGGCGTGGCGCGACTGCCGGCCGAGGTGCTGGCCGAGGCCCGCTACATCGTCGGCCAACCGCCGATCTCGCCGGAGACGCTTGAAGCGATGAAGGCGCTGCGCTGCGTCTTCAATGTCGAGAGCAATCTCCTCGACAACATGCCGTATGAAACGCTGTTTTCGCGCGGCATCCATGTCGTCACGACGGGCCTGGTCTTCGCCGAGCCGGTGGCCGAACTCGGCCTGGCCATGGCGCTCAACCTTGCCCGCGGCATCGTCGATGCCGACCTCGCTTTCCGCCAGGGGCAGGAACTATGGGGGGGCGATGGCAACCAGACGGCGCGGCTGCTTTCGGGCGCCGATGTCGGCATCATCGGCTTCGGCGATCTCGGCCGCGCGCTCAACCGCCTGCTGTCGGGCTTCCGCACCCGCACGAAGGTGTTCGACCCCTGGCTGCCGCCGTCGATACTGAGGGAAAATGGCGTCGAGCCGGCCTCGCTGGACGAGGTGCTGTCGCAAAGCGACTTCGTTTTCGTCGTCGCCTCGGTGACCTCGGAGAACCAGGGCTTTCTGGGCGCCGATGCTTTCGCCAGCATGCGCAATGGCGCTGCCTTCATCCTGCTCAGCCGTGCCGGCGTGGTCGACTTCCCCGCCTTGATGACGGCGGTGAAGAGCGGCCATATCCTCGCCGCCAGCGACGTCTTCCCCGAAGAGCCGCTGGCGAGCGACCATCCCGTGCGCACGCTGCCCGGCTTCCTGCGCTCCGCCCACCGCGCCGGCGCCCTCGACATCGCCTTCAAGCGCATGGGTGACATGGTGCTGGAAGACATGGACCTGATCGATCGCGGCCTGCCGCCGCTGCGCTCCAAACGCGCCGAGCGCGAGACAGTGTCGAGGATGCGCTCGAAGCCGTCGGACAGGAACTGACGCATGTCGCCCAGGGGCTGACATGGTCGTCGCGACATTACACCCGACCAAAGCGGGCGTCGCCGCTGCGCACGCCTGCGCTGTTCGGGCCGGTCCGTTCAATACTCCGCCGAGCTTCCCCCTCGTACCAAATCGTACGTTGAATCCCCTTTGAGATACCCCTTCGGAGGAGTAAGTTAGTCCTGAGGGAGGTAGCGATGGTTGAAAGCCATATAGACATGGCGCAGGCAGCTATCGAAGCCAGCTTCCTGTTACGGCATCGTTCCATTGCTGGAAAAGCCGCCTTTCGCCGCGATTTGGACCATTCCCGGCGCGCGATCGCGCAATCACGCGAGCTTCTGGAACGGCTTCGCCGACGCCATCGCGATGACACCGCCCAAGCCTGGGAAGACGCGGCTCCCGTTGCCGTCTCCGCGTTCGATGCCGACATTCTCCGCGCTGTATTTCGAGATTTGGTCAGGGAAGCGAACCTGCCCGAGTGTCAATGGCGCGATCTGGCCAAAAACCTGGTGTCCGAGTTTACCGGCTGCGAGCGGGTCGAGACCGGCTTGATAGAATGGCTCATTCACAAATAAGCCGACGTTTTCGAAGCGTGAGAAATTGTCGGCGGTCACGGGTACCTGCACCTTGTCTGAATCGAAAGCATGTCCAAGAGCTGAAGCTTGATGGACGAGATGCTGCGACCTGGTGCAGGGAAGTTTAGACGATCCGCAAGGCCCGTTCCCCGGGGGTAAGCTTCCTGTTGTGATGGAACGATCGCGCCGCCGGCAGGTTTTGCAAATGGCCGGGCGGTGGGAAGCCCGGCGTACTCCAGAAGGCCCGTCACGAGTCGCGTCGGTGGCGGGCCTTTCCCTGTCGGCCCGCAAACAGCGAACAAACTGATGGGGCATCCTGTTTTCGCCGGAAATGCTCTAGAGTGGCTTGCGGCCAATGAGAAATTGGCCGGGGTCAATCCTCATTGGCCGGACCAACAAGAGGGTCGCGATGCTCAACACGGTCGACTATGGCGGCAAGGAAGCCGATATCGTCCACGCGCTGGAGGAAGACATCATCTTCGGCCGGCTGGCGCCCGGCACGCGCCTGGTCGAGGACGTGCTTCTGGCCCGTTTCCCGGTCTCGCGCCACACCATCCGCCAGGCCCTCTACCAGTTGGAAAGGCTCGGCGTCGCCACGCGCGAGCGCAACAAGGGCGCCATGGTGCGCCGGCTCGCGCCCGAGGAGGTCCGCCAGATCTACGAGGTGCGCGAGATGCTGCAGCGCCAGGCCGCGCTGATGATCCGCCTGCCGGCGAGCGACGCGCTGATCGCGGAATTGACCGAGATCCACCACGTCTACAGCGCCCATGTCGACGCCGGCTATCTCAGAGGCATTCACGAGGCCAATGACCGTTTCCACCTCACCATGTTCTCGGCCTGCGGCAATGCCTATCTGGTGTCCTCGATCGAGCACTATATGCGCCTCAGCCTGCCGGTGCGGGCCAATTCGCTGGCCGACCGGGACAAGCTCGACATCTCGCGCCAGCACCACCTGATGATGATCGAGGCGCTGAAACGCAGCGACAATTGGGTGCTGGCGCAGCTCTGCGTCGACCATCTGCAGCCGAGCAAGGTTTTTTATCTCCAGGAGGTCGAAGCGGCGCCTGCGAGCTAGCGACGCCGGCTGGCGAACCGGGCGTCATCGCAAGACTGGATCCTGCCGGCCCTCCCTATCTGACCTTCACGACCACCTTGCCCTTGGCACGCCCCGTTTCGACATAGGCCAAGGCCTCGTTGGTCTGTTCGAACGGAAAAGTCCGGTCCATGACGGGACGTATGACGCCGGTTTCGATGAGCGACGTGATCCGGCTCAGCTGGTCGCCCTGCGCCCACATGAACAGGAAGGAATAGTTCACACCGGCGCGTTTGGCCCTGCGGCGTATGCCGAGACTAAGCAGCCGCACCACCAGCTTCAGCACGACGTTGAGGCCTTGCTTCCTGGCGAACCCGGGATCCGGCGGACCTGAAATTGATATCAGCTTGCCGCCCGGCTTCAGCACGCGCAGTGATTTTTCGAGCGTCTTGGCATCTTGGCTGTTCACGACGACGTCGTAGCCCTGCAGGACCTTCTCGAAATCGTCCTTCCGATAGTCGACGACGACATCGGCGCCGAGACTTTTCACCAGGCCCATGTTCGCCGCGCTCGCCGTTGTCGCAACCGTCGCGCCGAGATGCTTCGCCAGTTGGATGGCAAACGTGCCCACCCCGCCGGAGCCGGCCTGGATAAAGACCTTCTGGCCTTTCCTCAGCCCTGCCCTTTCGACCAGCACCTGCCAGGCGGTCAGACCAACCAGGGGAATGGAAGCGGCCTCCTCCATGCTGAGGTTTTTCGGCTTCAGGGCAACGTCGGCCTCATCCATGGCGATGAATTCGGCGAATGTCCCGATCCGGCCGTCGCGCGGCCGTGCACAGATTTCGTCGCCGGCTTTGAACTTGCGGACCTTCGATCCGGCCCGCACGACAATGCCGGCCACGTCGTGGCCAAGGACGAAGGGCGGCCGATAAGGCACAATGAGTTTGAACTCCCCGTCCCGGAGTTTGGAATCCAGAAGGTTCACGCCGGCGGCGTGGACCTCGACCAGGACATCATTGTCCTTAATTTCGGGCATCGGCATCTCTGCGAGCCGCAAGGCGCTCTTCTTCGCATATTTGTCGGCGACAAAGGCTTTCATCATATTCGCTCTTTCACGATCGCCGTCTTTCCGGAATGCGTTTTCATTTTGATGCTCCAGAGCCCGTCAGGGCTAGCTTTCTTCCATGCGTTGAATTATGTTCGTAATATCAGATTATGATCATAATGCAATAGAGGTTTGGGAAGGACAGGACATGCGGTACGAAAAGGGCCGGAAGGACGCATCGCGCAGCCGGATCATGGAGGTCGCCACACAGCGGTTCCGGGACGACGGCATCGCCGCCTCGGGACTGGCAAGCATCATGAGCGACGCCGGGCTGACCAACGGCGCCTTCTATCCGCACTTTCCCTCCAAGGCGGCACTGGTCCGGGAATGCGTGGCGGCGGCGCTGGAGGGTCAGTCGGGTCAGATCGCGCAGGCGCTGGCCTCCGGCGGCCTGGCAACGGCCATAGACGCCTATCTGTCGGCGCAACACCGCGACAATCCGGGCACGGGCTGCGCTTCCGCCGCCCTGTTGCCGGAAATCGCGCGGGAGCAGCAGGAAACGCGACAACGCTACACCGAACGCTTGATGACTTTGGTGCGCCAGGTGTCGGCCGCTCTCCCGCCGCATACAAACGATCCGGAAGCGGTGGCATTCGGTATCTTCGCGACGCTCATCGGCGCGCTTCAACTGGCCCGCGCGGTGGAGGGTGGGGACCTGTCGGATCGCATCCTGGCGGCCGGAGCGGGTGCGGCACGGTCGATGGCGCAGCCGCGCGGGGACGCCGGGCAGGAGCCGGCAGAGACCGCGTAACCATCGCCGCGAAAACAGAGAGGGAGCGCTGCTCGAACCATCGATTCAGCGATTTATGGGAACAGGGCTGCGACCTCAGCGTTTATTAGACACACCTTGAAAGAGGAGGTTGTCATGAAGAAACTCTTGCTCGCTTCCGTGATCGCGGTTGCTTCGGCGGTGGCGGTGATGGCCCCGGCAAATGCCGCTAGCATCACGCTCGGCATCGGGAACGGCTATGATGACGATTATTACGTTCCCAGACATCGCGACTATTATGGGGACTATTACCGCGACTACTCCGACTATGGCCCCTATTACGGCCGTCCCCACTACCGTTACAACATATACGATGACGGCTATCGGCCGCGCTATTACGGCATGCACACGCGGTATTTCGGCATGCACAGTCGTCGCTGCCACACCGAGGTGGTGAAGCACTGGCGTCATCACCACCGGATCATCGAAAGGGTGCGTGTCTGCCGCTATTGACCGCTCAAAATTGATCTGGCCGGCATGCCGTCGGCCGGATCAATCATAGTCGTCGCAGAAGCATTCGGCGGTGTTGGACCACGCTACCGCCCCATTATCATCCCATAATGCACGGCCAGCAGGTCGAGCCCTACCTTCAGCAGCTTCGCCACCACGTCGCGTCCTTCGCCATTCTGCTCGGCCACGGTCTTCACCGGCTGTTCCAGGCACACGACTTTCTGCACGATCGCCGCCACGTCCCAATGCCCGAGCGCCCGTGTCGCGGCGGCATGCGCGCGGCCGGCGTTGAGCACGCTGTCGGCGATGCCGCCGCCGATGCGACCGCCGTCGACGCGCTCCGTCCAGCGCATCGGCTTGATATCAGCCCGCTGGCTGGACTGGAAATGCTCGCGGTAGCGCAGGCCGGCCTCGCGCTGCTGGCGCGACAGCGAGGTGATGCCCAGGAGCGGGTCGACATTGCGCACCCGTACGATGCCGCCGGTGGAAGTGTGGCCGTCATTCGACACCTCGTAGACGCGCCGCGCCTCGGCCGTGCCTGATGTCAGCCGCTTGCGGCCGAAGGCATCGTCCTTCAGCGCGAAATCATGGCCGACCTCGCGGCGGATACGCACCTGCTCGGCCTCGCCCTTCGGCAGTTTCGGCGCCTGCGGCCTGGCGGCTTTGGTTTTCTTGGGCATGGATGTGGCTCCTGTTGGGGTCGGGTGTGTTTCCTTGGAAGGTCGCGATCCTTCGCGCCGACCTGTCGATCGAAACTCCTCATCGCTTCGCCAGCTTTGCAGCCGCCTCCACGCCGCGCCGCGCCAGCAGCTCCCGCATCAAGCGCCGCTCGCGCACTTCGATGCAGAGCTGCGCGCTCGAAGGGCAGAACTGCGCGTTGCCGCTCTTCACCTCGCCGCGCACGAAGCGCTGGATGGCGGCCTTGAGGTCGCCCAGCTCGGCATCGCTGACGGCCCCGAGATAGCCGCGCAGCTGCATCTCGACATCAGTCAGGGTGGATTGCGGGAAGCAGGAGAACATTGCCGCCAGCGCCTTCGTCGCCTGCTGCAGTTCGGCCGTGGTCATATCCGCGGATCTCCTCGATGATGGCGTTGGCGGCGTCGCTGTGGGTTTTCGGTCTGATCCAGCCCGGCGGTTTTTTGGGCCGGCCCGGGCCGCGCGATCCCGAAGCCGTCTCACGGTCCCCGATCGAAATCCCCGGTCTTTCGCGCGCCTCGCGCGCTGAAAAAGCGGGAGCTTTTTCCATCTGGTTTCTGGATTCTGGAGAATGCCGCATCAAAACATCGGCATTTGCCCCGGCATGCGCCTTTGTTTTCAAGGCGGTGGCGGCTCCGCCGCGCGCGCCGGCGGCCGCCCTCGCCTCGCTCTTGAGCCGCGCCTTGGTCAGCTCCTTCGTCAGCCTTTTGTGGCCGATCTCGCCGCTCTCGCGCTCGAAGAAGGCCAGCAGCTCGGCGCTGATCGCCCGCCATCGTTTCAACGGCAGCCGCGCCACGCGCGCCAGCCTGGCGTCATCGTCGGGCAAGCCGCCGCCGGCATTCCACATTGCCATCAGCAGCAGCATGTAGGCGCCGATCTGCTCGGTGGAGAGCTGCAGCGTGTCGCCGACGAAATCAGAGACGTAGAGCTGCATGAACGGCCGTTCGCTCATGCCGCGCTCCACGCCGTGCTTCCAGCCGCGCTGATGGAACCAGCCGCCGGTCCGCACGTTATGACGCGTTCCTGCGAACGGGAGGACCGCCCATGACGGCTTTCATGCCGGTGACCCTGCGTTTTTGCGACAACAAGACCATGCTGGTCGGCTCGGTGGCCGATGCGGCAACGGCGCTTCGTCACCAATGGCCCGACAAGACCGCGCCGGCCTATCTCGAGGCAGCTCGGCTCATCCGGCTCGCGGTCGAGGGTGCTTGCTGCCCGCGCCCCGCCTTCGAGGCCTTTCGAGAGGCGGCAAGGCAACAAGGCATATTGGTAGCCAAGCCAAGAAGCCGCGCGCATGAGTGGCTCGACGCCGCGGCGAGCCCCTGAGAGGGCGGCGATGCAACCGCTTGCCGGCCTTGTGCGTTTATGAGCGTCGGCTTGAATGCCTCGCCTGGACCGGAGGTGAACGCCGTGGGTACAATGAAAACCGGAGTACCGCTCAAAGTGTCCCTGGACGGACATGTCGAGGAGATCGAAAACGTCAGCGATGCCGCCGATTTCCTGCAGCGTTGGCCGATCGAGCGGCGGGGCCACGTCTATCGCAGCGCGCTCAACGCCTGCAGCGCGGCCATCGCGGCGCAGATCTCGCAGTCCGATGCGATAAAAGTGTTCACCGGCTTTGCTCGCGTTGCCGGCATCCTGGTTGCCGGCGGCGGCCCGGCGACGGTGCTGGAGCAACGAACGGTGCAGAGCCGCCTGCCCAAGCAGGGCCGCCAGATACCGAAATAGCGGTGCGCCGCGATAGCTGTTCAAAGCAATTCTCCCAATATTTCGCGGCGATCGGGACTGGCGACGGCACGCAGGAGCGACTTTCTCCCCGTAAACTGGAAGTAGGGACCAAGCTTCAACCGGCTTCGCAAACACGGCGCTGGAAGCGCGCCTGATGATAGGTGCAGTAGCTTTTCATCGCCCTGGTGCGCATGCCGCAGCACAGCATGTCCTGGCCCGGCCGCCCGCCGGGCGCACCATTTTGAGGGTCTTCCTCCAGCGACAGGTCGAGCGGCGCTCGGCAGCGGCTGAACAGGCAGTCGATGAAGCGCATGGCCACGCCATGCGGCTGTCGGCCGATGGGACTACGTGGCGGTGCGGGTACCTTGAAACGGTAGGTTTCCCCATCGGCGATCAGCACGCCCGCCTCGCGTTGGAAAAGCCGTGGCCGGACAGGCGAAGGAGCCCGCTTCGGCCGCATGGCGGGTTTGGGCGGCTGCAGCGCGGCGCCGGCACGTTCGATTGCGGTTTCCGCCTTGGCGGCGCGGCGCGCTGTCTTGGCCGTCGCCGTACGGGACGCCGGCAGGCCCTTGCCATTGGCAAAGCCGATCGCGCCCAGCATGACGTTGCGGTGGACGATGCCGATAATGGCGTTGCGCGATACGCGCGCGCCACGCTGTGCGCTGAACGCGGCCGCGATCCTCGATGCCGAAAGCCCATCCTTCAGCCAGGCGGCAATCGCCTGCAATTCGCTGTCGCTGTAGCCTGCCATGTCCGTCTCCATTGCGCGGCCAGCGGCCGCCGCGCACGGCACCGTCAGGCAAGCGTCGGGTTCGCCCGCAGACGCGATGGGCGCTGCCGGGCTTGGTCTGGCCTGTCGGCCGCTGGGATTGCCGTGGAAGGGCTGCTGTCAGCCCCGCCGGTCGGCCGGGGCGGCGAGGTGCGCAAACCGCGCCCGCGCCATGTCCCCGTCAGGGGCTGAGACCGCCCTGCCCGTCGTCGGCTCGTCAGGGATGACGGTGCCGTCCTGGGTGCGGATCAGGGAACAACCCGCGGCCGGGTCGAATGGGTCGAATGGCGGGCCGGAGCCGCGGGGAGCGGCGGCTCCGGCCGTTCCGGCCGCCAGTGACGGGCGGACCGGACGCGAGGCCGATGCACCAAGGCAATCGGCTTCGCGCTTCGCCCCGGCCGGGGAGGAGGCGGCCGGGGCGGAAGAGAAAGGGCAGCCCGGCAAGGCCGGGCTGGAGGCGCTGTCGACTCTAAGGGGATTGAGCTTTTGCATGAGGTGATATAAGCATAACTCAAAAATTGATGCAAGCCATTCTTTCATGGACGAAAGCAGGACTTGTTGGTCACATGAGGCCATGGTGAAAACGCAACTGTCGATCAGGGTCGGGGCCGCGATCCGCCAGGCACGCAAGCAGCGCGGCCTGGTCATGCGCCACATCGCCGAGCACAACGACACCGATGTCGCCGCCGTCGGCAACTGGGAAACCGGGCGCAACCTGCCCAAGACCGAGAACCTGTTGAAGACCGCCGCCTTCCTGCGTGTCGACCCCGTGGCGCTCGGCAAGGGCGAGGTCGTCTTCCTCGACGATGCCGGCCCGGTGGCGGACGCCGAGATCGTCACCGATGCCGCCCCCCTGCCGGCCGGAGCCATGGATATTCCGGTGCTCGGCGCCGCTGTCGGCGGCGATGATGGCGATTTCACCTTCAACGGCGAGCCTGCGGGATACGTCCAGCGTCCGCCAGGGGTCCGCAACCTGCCGAAAGTGTTCGCGCTGCATGTGCTCTCGGATTCCATGGTGCCGCGCTACGAGCCCGGCGACATGATCTATTGCGGCGGCCGCGACGCGGTGCCGGGCGACCATGTGGTGATCGAGACCTTTCCGGAAGAGAACGAGAAGAACGGCAAGGCCTTCATAAAGAAACTGGTCCGGCGCACGGCGGGCGAGCTGGTGGTCGAACAATACAATCCGCCCAAGACGTTGACCTTCAACCGCTACGCCATCAAGCAAGTCTGGCGCGTCATCCCGCTGAAGGAACTGCTGGGGTATTGAGGCTCACTTCCTTTACCCCCCCCTGTGCGGCGGGCGAGGCTCGTGACTCGCCCAGGGCGGCGGCCTCGCGAAGCTAGGTCGCATGAGGGTTTTTCCCAGGAAAGCCGACGTCTCGCTCCGCTGGAACACCCCTCAACCGTCTCGGCGCTACGCGCCGATCCACCTTCTCCCACAGGGGGAGAAGGAAGAATCAGCGCCTCTCAAGCCCGCCTCGAGCCTGCCAGCGGCGCTTCGCGATCGCTCAGCATCCGCGCTTCCGAGCGCACGCGCTGGCGCTCGTCGATGAACGCGGCCTGGATCGAGACCGCGGCGCCCGGCAGCCCGTCGGCGCGGCAGGCCGAGCAGACGATGCGACCCGACAGCGCGGCCAGCGGCGTGTTCCCGTTCACCCCGAAGCGCTTCAACTGATCGGGTCGCCACCACCTGTTGCGGCCGCAATCGGCGCATTCGACCGACAGCGAGGCGACCTGCGCGATCACTGCTTCCCTGCCCGGCAACGCCATCGTTCCTCCGTCCTTTTGTTCGTGATTTGTTCACATATTCCCGTGTTTTGAAGCAGGAGTCGAGTCGCAGTTTCCAAACTCCTCCAAAAGTCTCTCTTCTATGCATATTTGAGTTATGCTTATATGTAACTTGCAAATATGAGTCGGCGCGGATTGCACGCGCCAGATCCGGGAGCAAGAATGGATGCCGCCGATTTCGCCCGCGCCTGCGGTTACACCGGCGACAGTCCCGCTTTGCTCGAAGCCTTCGAGGCGATCCGCCGCAACGGCATCGCGCAGGCCCGCCTGGATCATTTCAGGCGCAAGGCCGTCATCGAGGAATTGAAACAAACGGAGCTTCTGTTCCTGGCCGCGATCGGCCCGGCGCTATCGGCGCACGAAGCCGTCGAGGATGCGATCCGGTTCATCGCTGGCTGGCGAAACATGCCGCGCTGGCGCCAGGAACGGCGCCTGCCCGATCTCGCCAGGGCAAGGCAGCAGCTTCTCATAGCCCGTTTCTTCCGCCGCTACGGCCATGGTTTGTGGGCAAGGCAGGCGGCGTGAGGCTCGACAGCGCCGTTTGCGGGTTTCAGGCGAGGACGTTTTGCAAGCAACGCGGCAGCCGGTGATCCCTTCTCCCACAACAAGGGGAGAAGGAAAAAACTCCCCTCACCGCCTCACCCGTGATTTCAGCCACCGGTCGAACGCCACCGCCAGGATCAGGATGAGCCCGATGACGATGCTTTGCGTGTAGGAAGAGACGTTGTTGAACTGCAGCCCGTTCTGCAGCACGCCGATCAGCGCCGCGCCCACCACCGTGCCACCGACCGAGCCGATGCCGCCGAACAGCGAGGTGCCGCCGATGACGACGGCGGAGATCACCGTCAGCTCGTAGCCGATGCCGGCGACCGCTTCGGAAGAATTCAGCCTCGCCGACAGCACGAAGGCGGCGAGCCCGGCGAAGAAGCCGACGATGACATAGACAGAGACCAGGATGCGGTCGACGCGCAGGCCCGACAGTCGTGCCGCTTCGGCATTGCCGCCGACGGCATAGACGGCACGGCCATAGCGGGTGTAGCGCAGCACGATGTGGCACAGGATGGCGGCGACGGCGAAGATCAGCGCCGGCACCGGCACCGGGCCGATCAGGCCGGTGCCGAACCAGCGCATCGAGGCGTCGAAGCCGGAGATCGGACCGCCATTGGAAATGGTCAGCGTCAGTCCGCGGAACACCGTCAGCCCACCCAGCGTGACGACGAAGGGCGGCACTTTCAGCCTTGTGATGGCGACCCCCTGCACGCCGCCAGCGAGCGCACCGACCACGACGGCGGCCAGCAGCGCCGCGAACCAGCCATAGCCCTGCGTGCCTGACGTCGACAGCGACAGCGTGTTGGCGGTGCCGCCCTTGGCCACCACGGCCGCCACCATGCCGCAGAAGGCGAGCAGCGAGCCGACCGACAGATCGATGCCGGCGGTGAGGATGACGAAGGTCATGCCCAGCGCGATCAACCCGGTGATCGATATCTGCCTGGTGATGTTGAACAGGTTGATCGGGTCCATGAAGCTCGGCTTCAGCACGGTGAAGACGACGACCAGCGCCGCCAGGAACAGCAGCGGCCCGAAGCTCATCAAAAGCCGGGCGATCGTCACGCCGCCACGCTGGTTCTGTTCCTCGGCGATGCTCATCGTGCCTGCCCTTCCGCATCCTGTGCCGGCGCGTCCTGTCGCGGCGTATCCTGCCTGTCGAGCGCCATCAATTCCATCAGCTTTTCCTCGTTTGCCTCGACGCCCGGCATCTGCCCGGTGATGCGCCCCTTGCGCATGGTGACGATGCGGTCCGACACGGCCAGCACTTCGGGCAGTTCGGACGAGATCATCATCACCGCGATGCCGCGCGCCGCCAGTTGCACCAGGATCTGGTGCACTTCCGCCTTGGCGCCGACATCGACGCCGCGCGTCGGCTCGTCGACGATCAGCACTTTCGGGTCGCGCGCCAGCCAGCGCGCCAGGATCACCTTCTGCTGGTTGCCGCCCGACAGGCCTTCGATCGCCTGTTCGGCCGACGCCATGCGAATCGACAGCATCTTCCTGAACCCCGACAGCGCATCGCGCTCGCGCCGCTCGGCCATGAAGCCGAAGCCGTTGCTGAAACGCCCAAGCGAGGCGACCGAGAAGTTCGGCAGGATACCAAGCGCGGCAAAGATCGCCTGGTGCTTGCGGTCCTCCGGCACCAGGCCGATGCCGAGCGCGATGGCGTCGGCCGGCGAAGCAGGCGCGATTTCCCTGCCGTCGAGTGTGATCGTTCCCGCAGCTATCCGGTCGGCGCCGAAAATGGCGCGCGCCAGCTCGGTGCGGCCTGAGCCAACGAGGCCGGCGACGCCGAGGATCTCGCCGGCCTTGAGGTCTATGTCGACGCCGTCGAGCACGATGGCATGCGGCGCCTCGGGGTCGCGCACGGTGCGCAAGCCGCGCACGGAAAGCACGACATCGCCGGCCACCGCGCGTTGCGCCGGCCGCGCGTAAAGTTCGGAGGCGGCGCGGCCGACCATCTTCTCGATGATGGCGGGCAGCTTGATCGGCCCGCCCTGACGGTCGAGATGCCCCGCCAGCCTGCCGTCGCGCAGCACGGTCATGCGATCGCAGATGGCGGATGCCTCTTCCAGCCGGTGGGTGACGAACATGATCGCGACATGGTCCTTGCGCAGCCGGTCCATGATCGACAGCAGGCGCTGCACCTCTGTCTCGGTCAGCGCCGAAGTCGGCTCGTCCATGATGATCAGGCGGCTTTTCAAAGACAATGCACGGGCGATCTCGACCAGCTGCTGTTCGGCCACCGACAGCGCCGACACCGGCGTCATCGGGTCGATGGAGAGACCGACGCGGGCAATGATGGCGCGGGAATCCTGCTCCATCTTGCGCCAGCTCACCAGTCCGAGCGGGCCGGTCGGCGCGCGGCCAATGAAAATGTTCTCCGCCACCGTCAGCGTCGGGATCAGGCTGAGCTCCTGGTAGATGGTGACGATGCCGTGCCGCTTGGCATCCTGCGGGCTCGCCGGCTGGTAGTCGGCGCCGTCGAAGGTGATGCGGCCGCCGGAAGGCGGCATGACACCGGACAGGATTTTCAAGAGCGTCGATTTTCCCGCGCCGTTCTCCCCAAGCAGGCCGAGGATTTCGCCACGGCGGACATCGAGCGAGACATCGCTCAGCGCGGTGACGCCGGCGAAATGCTTGGTGACGCCCTCGACGGCAAGCAAGACCGGGGATGCGGCCTCAACTAAAGGCAAAGACTTCTCCTTGTTGCCACCCCTAGATTAGCCAGGTTGCGCTTGAACGCCCCCCTCTGTCCTGCCGGACTGTCCGGCAGGACAGAGGGGGGCGCTGTCCCGCCGGCTTATCAATCGAAGCTGACTGCCCTACTTCGTCTCGTTCAGCCTCTCCGCCTTGTCGAGATTGTCCTTGCCGATGACGATGGGCGTCAGCAGCACCAGCTTCTCCTTCGGCTCGGTCTTGTCCTTGGCGTAGGCGACCGCGATCTGCACGGCGGTGCGCGACTGCTTGCCGGGAAACTGTTCGACCGTGCCGGCGAGCTTGCCGTCGCGCACGGCGACCAGCGCTTCCGGCAGCGCATCGAAGCCGTAGATCTTGACGTCGCTGAAGTTGCGCGCGGCACACGCTTCGAGCGCGCCCAGCGCCATGTCGTCATTGGCGCAGATGATGGCGTCCGGCTTGCCGTTGGCGGCAAGGCCGGCTTCCGTCACCGTCAGCGCCTCGGCGCGGGCGAAGTTGGCGGTTTGCTCATAGATGATCTGGTACTTGTCCTTCAGCGGATCGAGCACATTGTGCACGCCCTTGTTGCGGTCGATCGCAGGACCCGCGCCCGGCTGGCCCTGCAGGTGGAACAGCTTGGCGCCATTGGGGAATGCCGCAACCACGGCCTGGGCTTCCGCCTCGCCGCCCTTGACGTTGTCGGCGCCGACATGGGCAAGGATGCCCTGGACACCGTCGACGCGGCGGTCGATCGTCACCACGGGAACCCCGGCCTTGACCGCTTCCTCGATGGCTGGCGCCAGCGCGTTGACGTCGAGCGGCGAGATGACGATGGCGTTGACCTTCTGCACCAGCGCCGCCTCGATGTCGGCGGTCTGCTTGGTGGCCGAGTTCTGGCCGTCGCTCTCGGTCAGGTTGACGCCTTGCGCCTGCGCTTCGGCCTTGATCTCGTTCAGCATGTGCACGAAAAACGGAAAGCCGAGACTGGGCACCGAGCCGAGAATGGTCAGTTTGTCCGCGGCGAAAGCCGAGCGTGCGGCCAGCATCATGGCGCCCGCGGCCACGGACGTCATCAGGAATTCGCGTCTGTTCATGGGTTCCTCCTCCACAGAAGCGCACGTCCCTAAAAACCGGGACCGGTTTCAGGAAGGATCACGCGCCGGTTAAAGTGTTGGAGCATCCTCCTTGCGCCAAGAACGCATGCCGCTCCAGCTGACCGCCTAAATTCCTCCGATCGGCGTCAACAAGAGAATGCTAACCCAGGGTCAACCGTTTGTGCAACATCGATATAACAGGCAGGACAGCGACTTGTCGGAATTGTCCGAAACTTTGGACTCTTCGGTCCGAAGGCCTTCTACATCAGGAACGCCAAGGAGCGGCTCCAGAGCTGCGCGGCGGCCGCTGCATTGTAGTCGGGCAGTGCCGGGTCGGAAAAAAAATGTCCCGAGTTTGGATAGCGGAAAACCTGCACATCCGCTTTCGCTGCCTCCGCGCTTTCCTGCCAGGCGCTGACGTCGGGCTCAGGGAACAGTGGATCGGTGTCCGCGACATGCAGTTGGATCGGCAAGCCGGGTCGTGTGTTGGCAGGCACGGTCGCCAACCCATGCAACAGCAGAACACCCGCTGCCAGCGGCCGCGACGCCCAGAATTCCGCCACCACGCCGGCGCCCATCGAGATGCCCGCCAGCACCGCATCGCCCGGCGTCGAGGCCAGAGCCTCTCGCGCCTTCAGGCATATGGCATCCCAACCGATCCGCGCCTTGATCGCGAACCCTTCGTCGAGATCGTCCGTCGCCGCACCCTGATAAAGGTCTGGCAGTGCGACCGCATGGCCGCAGGCGCGAAGGCGTTCCGCAAGATGACGCTCGATCGGGCGAAGGCCAAGAACCGAGTGAAACAGGATCATGTTCGCCATGCGCCGGCCCATAGTCACGCAGATCCAGTCATTTTACCTGCCGGGGCTTGCAGCCTCAAGGCACACCGCATCGGCTTCCATTTTCCCGGTACGGCACTACCTTTGGGGCGGCCAAGCCGACGAAATGGAGACAGCATATGAAGCCGCGCATCATCTGCCATATGCTTGCCTCGCTCGATGGCAGCCTTCATCCGAGCCGCTATACCGAAAGCCCCGACGGCAGCCGGGCGGAGTGGTCGGGCCTCTATGAGCAGATCCACAACGACCTCGAAGGTGATGCCTGGATCGTCGGCCGCGTCACCATGGCCGAGATGAGCAAGGCCGCCGCGCATCCGCCCGCGCATGTGGGCAAGGTCGAGCGGCCGCATCATTTCGCGCGGCGCGACGCGGGCAGCTTTGCCGTGGCGCTCGATGCCTCGGGCAAGCTGCACTTCGGCAAACCCGACATCGGCGGCGACCATGTCGTGGTGCTGCTCGGGCATGATGTCGAGGACAGCCATCTGGCCGAGCTCGCCGGCGACGGCGTGTCATATATCGTGTCGCGAACGCCCGGCATCGATCTCGCCGCCATGCTGGACGTGCTTGCCCGTGAGCTCGGCATTCGCCGCCTGCTGCTCGAAGGCGGCGCCGGCATCAACGGCTCCTTCCTGGCGGCGGGGCTGGTCGATGAGCTCAGCCTACTTATTGCCCCCGCGCTCGACGCGCGGGCGGCAAACCAGGGCTTTGTCGAGTTCGGTGAAAGCGGCCTTGCCGGCAAGGTGCGGTTGTCGCTCACGGATTGCAAAGCCCTCGCGCATGGGCTCGTCCATTTGCGCTACGCCGTCACCCCTGGCTAAGGCCGCCTCTTACGCGCTTCAGTATCGCATGGCGTCCAGATCGGCGATCAGCGTCGGCCCGGTCGGATGCCAGCCGAGCCGCGCCTGGGTCAGCGCGCTGGAGGCCGGCAGGTCCATGGGGGCGAACATCGCCATCCAGCCGAAATGCTCCGCCGCCTTTTCAGGCGCGATCGAAACGGCCGGCAGGTTCAGCCCCCGGCCAAGCGCCTCGGCGATCGCGCGGACCTCGACGCCTTCCTCGCCGACCGCGTGATAACGCGCGCCCGGCTGCCGCTTTTCCACTGCAAGACGATAGAGGCGCGCCGCGTCGAGGAGATGGCCCGCCGCAAAGCGATTGCGGCCTTCACCGACATAGGCCGAGACGCCTTTCTGGCGCGCGATTTCGATGAGCGGCGAGATCAGCCCCTGCTTGACCGTGTTATGGACCTGCGGCAGCCGCATCACCGATACGTTGATGCCCGCCTCCAGCAGAGCATTCCCGGCGAGTTCGGAGGCGACGCGCGGATTGGGATGGCTGGGGTTGAAGACGTCCTCGACCGCCAACTGGCCATGGCCGGGGGCGCCCATTCCGGTGCCCGACGTGATCACCAGCGGCCGGTCGGAGCCGGCGAGTGCCTGGCCGAGTGCCGCGATGACGCGCCTGTCCTTTTCGCAATTCTCGGCGAACCTCGAAAAATCATGGTCGAAGGCCGTGTGGATCACCGCTTCCGCCTTCGCCGCGCCGTCGCGCAGGCCCTCGGAATCCTCGAGGGTTCCGCGATACACCTCCACGCCCGCGGCAGCCAACACCTCGGCGCCGGCATCCGAACGAGTGACGCCGATTACCTGATGGCCGGCCTGAAGAAGTTCGGGGACAATCGCCGAACCGATGAAGCCGGTGGCGCCGGTAAGAAAGATACGCATGCAAAATCTCCCGCACAGTTGCCCGCGCAGTATCGCTGGTCTATTATTCCATTAAAGTAGTGACCTTATCATGGTATAAGGACTAACAGGATGCCCAACAATTCCGCCGGTTCGCTCGCAGCCTTTCTGAAGGACCGGCGCACCCGGCTGGACCCCTCGTCGTTCGGCTTCTCGGGGCGCAGGCGCACGCCGGGACTGCGCCGGGAAGAGGTCGCCCAGCGCGCCAACATCAGCCCGACCTGGTACACATGGCTTGAACAGGGCCGCGGCGGCGCGCCTTCGGCCGACGTGCTGAACCGGATCGCCAAGGGACTGCTGCTGACCGAGGCCGAGCGCGAACATCTTTTCATGCTGGGGCTGGGGCGTCCGCCCGAGGTCCGCTACATCGGCGCCGACGGCGTCAGCCCCAGGCTGCAGCGCCTTATCGACACGCTCGAGGCAAGCCCGGCCTTGATCAAGACGGCGACCTGGGATGTCGTCGCCTGGAACCGCGCCGCGCAAATCGTGATGACCGACTACAGCACCTTGCCCCCGGGTCAGCGCAACATCCTGCGTTTCATGTTCCTGAGCCCCACTATCCGCGCCAAGCAGCACGATTGGGAGAACCTTGCCCGCTTCGTGGTCGGCGCGTTCCGGGCCGACGCGGCACGCGCCGGCGCGGTGTCCGAGGTCGCCCAGCTCGTGGACGAGCTTTGCAGCGCCAGTCCCGAGTTTGCCGCCCTGTGGCGGGAAAACGACGTGCTCAGCCATGGCGACGGGACAAAGCGCCTGAAGCATCCCGAACTCGGCGACATCGAGCTCGAATATTCGGCCTTCGCGGTCGACGGCCGGCCGGATCTGAGCCTGACCGTCTACAACCCGGTGGACGGCAAGGTCGCCGACCGAATTCGCGCGCTGGCCCGGCGCCGCGAACTGCAGGAGGCGGACCCATCGTAATGATGCAGGATTAGCAGGCGCGAGATCGGCAACGACCGGCGCGAATTTTGATTGCTCGGGCAAACGCGTTTTGCGCAATTGGCCCGTCACCAGCCGGGCGGCGGGCCGGCGCGGCTACTCGATGACCTTGACGATCTTGCGGGTGCCCGGATCCACGATCACCGTCCGGTTGTCAATCACGGCGTAGCGATATTTGACGTTGGGAACTTCGTGGAGTTCAACGGTATCTGGCAAGGCCGTGCCGATATTGAGTTCCACGCCGGGAACCTTGACCGAAGCCAGCGGCTGCTTCTTCACATATTCCTTGATCACAGTTTCCTGCTCGGGCTGGATGACGACGTCCTCGGCGGCGGCCGCGCCGACACCTGCGAGCAACAGAACCGCGGCTACGGCGGCAAGATTCTTTTTCATCAGTTCCTCCATGTGAAATCCACGCAGCTACGACATTGTCACCGCGCTGCCGATCGAACTTCAGGCGGGATTGAATGTTCCAGGATTGGGCTTCGGTCCGACATTCCCAAGACTTTGGTCCCATCTCAAAACGCAATGGTCCTGCCGGAGCCGCCAGCGGGAACGGCCATCTTTCATGCTCGTTGTTCGCTGCAAGGTCACGGCGGATAGCTGGTGAAAGTCGGACAGCGACCGCGCGTTTTTTTCAAATTGGCGCAGCTAACGTCCCTTCCTGCGCCAACAGGGTTCGTCCGCTGCTTCCATGCGGTGGGCGAACCCTGAATTTCCTGGTTTCGGGCCGAGATGTGAGGAGATCCTGATGTTCAGCGACAAGGAAACCCGACTTATGGAGGCGGCGCTGTTGATGGCGGTCCCGTTATCGGCCCTGATCGCCGTCCTGCTCGTCAGCTTTACCTTAAGCTGGTAGCAGCCCTTGTCGTTTTTCACTGGCAATCGTGGCGCCGAGTTGAGGCGATGGGACAGCGGATGCGTCCATACAATCCCTGTCTAACGGATCTCGGCGTGCTTTCCGTCACCCCGCGGATCGGGCTTAACCGTTGCCGAGGAATCAACGCTCGCCGCTGCCCGCGGAAATCGCGGTCCGTTCATGATGCTTCAGGAGAGGCAGCCCGGCCTGCCTTGGCGGAGGGCTCGGTACGTTGCGAGCAGGCCGGGCCATGCTCCGGCTGCCACCATTGGTGGAGGCTCGGCCGGTGCGCAGGCAGGTTGTGCCTTTATCGTTCGACCCGCAACTCGGACTGAAGTCCAAAGTATCAGGCGCATTGGTCCCACACGTTGAACATAGTCCGCTGGTGCTCGTTGCCCATTGCAGGTGCGTGATTTGGAGGAGAGATAATGCAGCTTGGTGAGATCATCGCCAATACCTTGGCCATCCTCTTGCTGGTCTGTTTTCTCGCCAGCACGTTCTTCCTTTTCGGAAAGCCATTGTGGCCGGAGCAGCATGCCCGCATGGTCATCATCCCGGCGGTCGACAGGATGACGACAGCCTCGACTGCGCCCAATGGCACACCTGTCCTGCCGGACACTTTCGACACCAGCCTTGCCCATCCAAGGCCGTCCTGAGGGCCGTCAAGGGCGCGCGCGGCGGCGAATGCAGCTGCGCGCGAACAGCCGGAACCAAAACGACCGGCAACGGTTTCCCACCTGAAGGGACCGTAACTACGGAAACAGCAGTAATGGAACTTCTGACCTTGGAACTGGCCAGGGCAAGGCAGCGACTTAACCGAGCGGAACTCGCCCTCGAACGTGCAAACGCGATGCTGGACGAGGAGTGTGGCGTTGGTATCAATCTGAGGCTTTGTGACAGGATACGATCGGCGCAACAACGCGTCGGCGAGGCGAAGGCTCGTCTTGTGAAGCTCGATCCCGCCAGCGCGGATTCAGTTCACAGCGGTTGAAGGTGCCTGGCCTGATCCTCGTTCAGGCAATCGCCAGCTCAGCCTCGATCCAAACTCTACCGGCAGCCCGGCCCCCAGGATTTGGGAAGGCTCAAGTCTTGCGCCGGGAACCGGTCGAGCGTTGGCCGCTGAGATGCGGGCGCCAGCCATGCACCCGGTCCCGCCCAGCGGCCTTGGCGCCGTAAAGCGCCTCGTCGGCGCGTCTCAGAAGATCGGCAATCTCCATCGCGGCGCCACCCGCGTCTAGGGTGCTGACCCCAATGCTGACGGTGACGATGCCCTTTTCGCTGCCGGCATGCCCGATAGCGAGATCGCGCACCTTGCTCCTGAGGTTTTCGGCGATGACGAAGGCCCCATGCGCGTCGGTCTCGGGCAGGATGAGCCCGAACTCCTCGCCGCCATAGCGGGCGGCGGCGTCTGCCGGCCAGCGGGCTGCCGCCTCGATGCACCGGCTGACGACGCGCAGGCACTCGCCTGCCGGATGGCCGTAATGGTCGTTGAACCGCTTGAACAGTCGACGTCGATGATGAGCAGGCTGAGCGGCATTGCGTTGCGGCTGGCGCGGGCGAATTCGCGCGCCAGCGCTTCGTCGAAGGCGCGCCGCGTCAACAGTTCGGTCAGGCCGTCGCGGTGCGCCAGGAGGTTCAGCTTCTCATTGGCGGCCATCAGTTCGGCCTCGACCTGCTTGGCCTCGGTGATGTCGGAAAACATGCTGAGGCTTCCGCCATCGCCGGTCGGCCGGGTGCGCACATCGAGCCAGCGCCCGTCGGCAAGCCGGACCTGACGGTGACTGACAAGTTTCTGCGAGGCCATGATGCCGGCGATCCACTCCTCGAGAGCGTCCGGCGGCGTGACGCCTTCGCCGCGCGCCGCCGAAGCGCGCAAGATGTCGCGGTAGTCGGCACCCGGCACGATATCGGTCCGGGATCACCCCCACCGCATCCCACCGACAAAATCGATGAAAGCCCGCAGCGGCGCTGGCGTCAGGCGGCGGCCGGGATAGTAGAGGAACGGGCCTGAAAATTCCTGCCACCAGGGCTCCAGCACCGGCTCCAGCCGGCCGTCGTCGAAATAAGGGCGCAGCCAGTCCTCGAACAGCGAGACGATGCCGCCGCCGGCGACCGCCACCTCGAGCGCAAGCGCCATTGCCGTACCGGTGCTGACCAGCAGCGGGCCGGTTGGGTCGACGCTCACCACCTCACCGTCGCGTTCGAACTCCCAGGGCGGCGTGAAGCCGCTGGCGAAGCGACCGCGCAGGCAGGCATGATCGAGCAGGTCGCGTGGATGGCCGGGCCGGCCGTGCCGGTCGAGATAGGCCGTAGCGGCGGCGGTGGCGAAGCGCTGCCGGCGCGGGCCGATCGGCACGGCGATCATGTCCTGCTCCAGCCGCTCGCCATAGCGGATGCCGGCGTCGCAACCGCTCGCCAGTATGTCGACGAAACTGTCCTCGGCGGTCACTTCCAGCCGGATGTCGGGATAGGCGGCGAGGAAAGGCGGCAAAAGGCGCGGCAGCACCAGTTTCGCCGCGACGACCGGCACGTTGAGCCGCAGCGTGCCGGTCGGGCGGCCGCGAAAACCGTTGACCACGTCGAGCGCCGCATCGACTTCGCCGAGCGCGGGACCGAGCCGCTCGAGCAGGCGCGCGCCGGCTTCGGTCGGCGCCACGCTGCGCGTGGTGCGGTTGAGGAGCCGCACGCCGAGCGCGCTCTCCAGCCGCCGCACCGTCTCGCTGAGGCTGGAGGCACTGACGCTGCCAACCCGGGCTGCCTCGCGGAAGCCGCCGGCGCGCGCCACCGCCATGAACGCCTGGAGGTCGCCCAGATCCGCCGCCATTGTTCGCCTTTCCGCACAGGCCGTGCTGATTGCACCATATTATCGTTCAGGTGCGCGTTGTCTATATCTGGCTGACCCAAAGGAGATGACACCATGACCGACATTAGCAAGGCCGGAACTTTCAAACTCGGCGACCGCACCGTGAAGCGCCTCGGCTACGGCGCCATGCAACTGGCCGGACCGGGCGTCTTCGGCCCGCCAAAGGACCGCGACGCCGCGCTCGCCGTGCTGCGCGAGGCCATTGCCAGCGGCGTCGACCACATCGACACCAGCGATTTCTACGGCCCGCACATCACCAACCAGATCATCCGCGAGGCGCTGCACCCCTACCCCGCCAACCTCACCATCGTAACCAAGATCAGTGCCAAACGCGGGGCGGATGCATCGTGGATACCCGCAATGTCACCGAAGGAGCTGACGCAGGCCGTACACGACAATCTGCGCAATCTCGGGCTGGATGTGCTCGAGGTCGTCAACCTGCGCTCCATGCATGGGATACATGGACCCGCCGAAGGATCGCTCGAGCCGCAGCTCGACACGCTCGCGGAACTGCAGCGCCAGGGCCTTGTGCGCCATATCGGCCTGAGCAATGTCACGCGCAAACAGATCGCGCAGGGGCGCGGCATGGTCGACATCGTCTGCGTGCAGAACCAATACAACATCGCGCATCGTCAGGATGACGCCCTGATCGACGAGCTTGCCGCCGACGGCATCGCCTATGTGCCGTTCTTCCCGCTCGGCGGTTTCACGCCGCTGCAGTCGAGCACGCTTGCCAACGTCGCGCAAAAACTTGGCGCGACACCCATGCAGGTGGCGCTCGCCTGGCTGTTGCAGCGCTCCCCCAACATCCTGCTCATCCCGGGCACCTCGTCGGTCGGGCATCTCAGGGAGAATCTGGCGGCGGCCGAGCTGAAGCTGCCGGTCGATGTGATCCAGGTCTTGAACGGCATCGCGGCCGAGAAGGCAGCCGCCTGAGGCGGTCGCGGCAGAGAGAGCCGACATTCGAGCTTCCGATCTACCCCCTCGTGGAGGGGTGAGGAGTGGTCCGCGAAGCGGACGGGAAGCCAATTGCTTGGCTTTCCGAACGACGAACGCCCGGAGCGATAGCGTAGGGTCGGGTCCAGCAGGACAGAGGGGGGCGCCGTGGAGCGCGGCGGTGCCGAAACACCCCTCGCCCCGCTTGCGAAGCCAGCGCCGCCCGTGCCATCAGTCGGCCTGAGCGACACCGGCATTACGGCCATGACACCAAGGCACACACACCACACCGGCAGGCCGGCGAGCGCTGGCGTCAGCCTGAACCGCGCGCTGTCAAAACTCGGCCTGTGTTCGCGCACGCAGGCGCAGGTGCTGATCGCGGCGGGCCGCGTGCGTGTCGGCGGCAAGGTCGTGCGTGACGCGGCGTTGCGCGTCGACATGAACCGCGACCGCATCGTCGTCGATGGCGATGCGGTCGTTGCCGAGCGCAAGGTCTATCTGATGCTGAACAAGCCGCGCGGAGTGGTCACCACCCGTGACGATCCACAACAGCGCGACACCGTCTATGCCTGTCTCGAAGGGCTCGATTTGCCTTATGTCTCGCCGGTCGGCCGCCTCGACAAGGCGAGCGAAGGCCTGCTGTTGATGACCAACGACACACGCTTCGCCAACCGGCTGATGGATCCGGCCTCGCATCTGCCCAGGACCTATCACGTGCAGGTCGCCACGGTGCCGGATGAAACGACGCTGGACGAGCTGCGCACTGGCGTCACCGTCGACGGCGAGACCCTGACCGCCAACGCGATCAAGCTTTTGCGCAGCGGCGGCCGCACCGCCTGGCTGGAGATCGTGCTCGACGAAGGCAAGAACCGTCACATCCGCCGCCTGCTTGCCGCCCACGGCATCGAGGTCAAGCGCCTCATCCGCATCGCCATCGGCAGCCTGCCGCTCGGCAACCTCGCCAAGAGCACGGCGCGGCATTTGACGGCGGAGGAACTGGCGTTGCTGGCGGAGTGAGCGTTCCTTTGCGTTGCTGGCCTTTTCGGCGGGTGACGGCCGGACAATGCCTCAAAAAATTCTCGTCACCACCGATGATTTCCACCCGCCTCCGCTGTCCTGATCATTAGGCGCCGGAATCCTCCGGGCCGGAAAGCGAGGTGGATCCATGGGATCCTTGAAAGGTCAAAATGTCGTCGTGGTCGGAGGCAGCCGGGGCGTCGGCCGCTCCATCGTGGAAGCCGCGCTGAGCGAGGGAGCAACCGTGCTCGCCATCGCCCGGGGCGCGGACGCTTTGAAGGAACTTTCCTGGGAGGCGTCGGGCGTAAGGACGCTGGCGGCGGACGCCACGCGGGACCGATTCAGGACCAGAGCTGGGACGAGTTCTCGGCCAATTGGGAAATGGACGTCAAGGCGTCCTTCCTGTTCTGCCGGGCGGCGCTGCGCGGCGGGCTGAAGCCCGGCAGCCGCGTGGTGCTGATCTCCAGCGGCGCTGCATTCAGCGGCGGCCCGCCGAATTCCGGTGGCTACTCCGGCGCCAAGCGCATGCAGTTGTTCCTCGCCGCCCATAGCCAAAAGGAAGCCGACCGGCTTGGCCTTGGCCTGCGCTTCATGGCGCTGGCGCCGATGCGCATCATGGCCGGCACCGGCGTCGGCCAGCGCGGCATATCGAGCGTTTCGGCCTATCTCGGCATCAGCCCGGCGGATTTCCTAGCCAGCATGACCGATATGCAGACGCCCGCCGATGTCGCCAGTGCCGTGGTCGCGCTCGCTGCCGGCAAGATGCAGGGCACCGGCTTCACGGTGAGCGGCAGCGGCCTTGCGGCGGCGGCGTGAGGCGCGCAGGATGGCCCGAAATCATCATGGCGAGCTCGAAATGACAGACGCCCCTGCCGGGCCATCCGGCCGGCCGGTCCTCGACCGGCCCGCCTTCGAGCGCCTGACCATCGCCCACCGCCGCGAACTCAAGCTGCACTGCTACCGCATGATGGGCTCGCTCCACGAGGCCGACGACCTCGTCCAGGACACTTTCCTGAAAGCATGGCGCGGCCGCTCGCAATTCGACGGCCACGGCTCGCCGCGTGGCTGGCTCTACGCCATTGCCACCAACAGCTGCCTCAACGCGATCAAGGCAAGGTCGTCGACGCGCCGCATTCTCGAAGAGCCGGCACGGCCGCCGACCGAAGGCCGCGCCGCTGCTGGCCCAGCCGCCGAACTGACCTGGCTGGAGCCCTATCCCGACGCCGAGCTGCCGGATCTCGCCGACGGCGAACCGGGCCCCGAAGCGCGTTACGAAACCCGCGAGGCCGTCCGGCTTGCCTTCGTCGCGGCGATCCAGCTTCTGCCGCCCAGGCAGCGCGCCGCGCTCCTGCTTTGCGACGTGCTCGGCTGGTCGGCGCTGGAGGCGGCGCAATTGCTGGGCGGCTCTACGGCGTCGATCAACAGCGCCCTGCAGCGGGCGCGCGCCACACTCGGCGAACGCTTTCCCAAGGGGCGGCCACTGCAGCGCGCGCGGCCGAGCGCCGACGAGGACCTGCTGCTCGAACGCTATATCAGGACCTGGGATGCCGCCAATCTCGACGGCTTCATCGAACTCCTGCGCGAGGATGCCACCTACCACATGCCGCCCTGGCACGACTGGTACCAGGGCCGCCAGGCGATCCACGGTTTCTTCGACACCGTGTGGAACAATTTCGCCGGTTACCGCGCGGTGGCGACAAGGGCCAATGGCCAGCCCGCTGTGGCGATCTATGCGCAGCGCCATCAGGATGCCGCGTGGCGCGCGCAATCGCTGCACGTCATCGAGCCGGCCGACGGCCAGATCGCCGCGCTGACGGTCTATGTCCGCCCGCTCGGACCCGATTTGTTCGCAGCCTTCGGCCTGCCGCCGGTCTGGTCCGAGCCGCAAGCGCGGCCATCGCAACCCATCTCCTGACAGAAAGCTGGCAGGAGACCTGGTCTATGGATCGGTCGGGAGCCGGTCGCGGCTTCGAGATCAAGGAGCCAATGCGATGAATTTCGTCTCTGTCCGCATCATCACATCAGATGTCCAGCGCCTCGTGCGCTTCTACGGCGAGATCACCGGCATGCCGGTGACGGTATACACGGAAGACTTCGCCGAACTGGCGACACCGGCCTGCACGCTGGCGATCGGCAGCACGCGCACTTTGATGCTGTTCGGCGGCGACATCGCCCGTCCCGCCGACAACCACACGGCCATCCTCGAATTCCGCGTCGGCGACGTCGATGCCGAATTCGCCCGGCTGTCGGACCTTATCAAGAACACGATCGTGCAGCAGCCCACCACCATGCCCTGGGGCAACCGCTCGCTGCTGTTCCGCGACCCCGACGGCAATCTGGTGAATTTCTTCCAGCCCGTCACCGCCGAGGCGATCAGGAAGTTCGAGAGGTAGAGAGCAGCCCAGCATCCGGAATTAGCCGAGGCTCTCCGCGTTCGTCATACCAGTGCGAAGCAGCCGCGAAGCGGCGTCGCGGAGACCCTGGTATCCATGCCGTGACAGCAATCGGGGGATGCAGCGGAACAGGATCGGCACCGTGGAGACGCCTTGAGTTCGCGGCATGGATCCCTTGGGCTGCGGAGCAGCTCCAGGGGTCTGCGCCGCGTCGCTACGCTCCTTGCTCCGCCCTGGATGACGAAGTGACGGGCGCTTCCGCGCTGAGCAGGCACCGCTGCACCCTATTTCAGGTTCCACTTGCGCACGACCGGCTCGCCGAGGTTATGCTCGTAGCCGAGCACGCTGATGCTGGCCGTGTCGAGCACGAACAGCGCGCCGCCTTCCGGCGGCAGGCCGAGCCAGCGGGCGGCGAGCACGCGCAGGAAATGCGCGCTGGAAAAGATCAGTATGTCGGCGTTGGCCCTGCGCAGGCGCTCGATGATCCTGTCGGCACGGACGCCGACATCGGCCGCCATCTCGCCTTGCAGGCAGCCATCGCGAAACACGTTCCAGCCCGGCCGCTCGGCCAGGATTTCTTTCGTCGTGCGCCCTTCATAGGCGCCGTAATCCCACTCCTGCAGGTCGTCCACCTTGACGCTTGTCGCGCCAAAGCCGGCAAGCACGCTGGTGTTGTAGGCGCGTTGCGAAGGGCTTGACCAAACCGCGGAAAACGACAAGCCTTTGAGCCGCTCCGCGACGCCGCGCGCGGCCGCCTCGCCGGCCGGCGTCAGCGGCATGTCGGTGCGCCCGGTATGCTGCCCCGAAAGGCTCCATGCCGTCTCGCCATGCCGGACCAGATGGATCTGCGGAAACGCGTTGCTCATGGGATGCCCTTCGATGTCGGCGGCACCTTAGAGGACGGTTTCGCAAAGGGGAATCCGGCCGGCGAAATTGTGCCATGCCTCTTCTCGATAGATTGGCGCTGAGGGGCGGCGCCGAGGCCGACGGTCGGCCGCTCCCGACGACAAGCACCGATATTGGGCCACATCTCTGGCCCTGATCCCCGCCGCATTGGCTCAATGAATGAGCGCGGGGGCATAACTATCTCTGTTGGATAGTCATCAGGCATCACAGGTCGGATCATCATGTACAAACATCTGCTCATCGCCACCGATGGCTCGGAACTGGCCGACAAGGGCGTTGCCCATGGCCTCACGCTGGCCAAGGGCATCGGCGCCGCCGTCACCTTCATCACCGTTTCGGAACAATTCCCGATCTTCGCCTGGGGCGGCGCCATGGCCGGCTACGTCGCCGGCGATGAGCTGGCCGTCTACCAGGAAGAAGCGCGCCGCTACGGCAAGGAAGTGCTCGACAAGTGCAAGGCATCGGCCGACGCCGCCGGCGTGTCCGCCAAGCTGGTCCATGTCGAGGACAACCGACCCGCCGAAGCGATCCTGGACCTGTCCAAGGCGCAAGGTTGCGACCTGATCGTCATGGCCTCGCATGGCCGCCGCGGGCTGGGCAGGCTGCTTCTGGGCAGCCAGACGGCGGAAGTGCTGTCCTACACCGAGATCCCGGTGCTCGTGGTGCGGTAGCGGCCGCAACTCGATATCTTCAAAATGGCGCCGTCGGTCAGCGCTGCTTGGCGGGTTCATTCGCCAGGGCATATTCAACCCGTGGCGGATGCCCGAAAAGCTGTTTGTAGGCGCGACTGAAGGCGGCCTCGGACTCGTAGCCGATGCGCAAGCCGATCTCGCCCACGCGCGCGTCTCGCCTGGCCAGCAGGTCCCGGGCCAGGCCTAGGCGCCATTCATTCTGATAGCGCAGCGGCGAGCGCCCGACGAGCGCGGCGAAGCGCTCGCAGAAGCTCGAACGCGACATGCCGGCCTTGTCGGCCAGTTCATTGATGCTCCACCGCTGCAGCGGCCTTTCGTGGATGGCTTTCAGTGATCGGGCGATGCGTGCATCCGAAAGCCCGCCGAGCCAGCCCGTGGCATGTCCTTCATGGACCCAACTGCGCAAGGTGCGGATGACCATGAGGTCGATGATGCGGGAAATCATCAAGGCCGCGCCGGGCTGGGCGTCGCTGGTTTCGATCATCAGGAAGGGCAGCATTCCGTCTATCCATCCTGCCCCCTGGGCACGTCCGATATGGATGGATTGCGGCAAGGCAAAGATCATCCCCCGAAGACTATCCGGATCGAACCAGAAGCGGCAGGTGACGATCGCCACCTGCGCACGCGACGCCACCAGCCGCGACCCACCGGGATCGCGAGGCAGGAGCACGAGGTCGCCGGCCTCGATGACGACAGGGGCCTGATCCTCGCTCTCCATGTGCAGCGCGCCGGCTGTCACCACGACGATATGGGCTTGCCCTTCGTCGAGATCGAGTTGTTCCGCCTTTGCCAGCGAACGCGAAAAAACCTGGTCCCCGGTAAGCCTGATCTGCGCCAGCACATGCGACAGGAGATCGCCGGTAACGTGGGATGCTCCATCCGGAAGAATGGTCAAGTTTTCAGGCGATTCCATCATGGATGCAGTCAGCCGGTTCCCCTACATTCCTAACGACGATAGCGCATTTCGTGCTGACTATGCGCTGTTTTTGCCTTGGATTAAAGCCGTTCCCGCAAGCAAAGCCGCGAGCATGAGCTGTTCCAATCATCCAACCTGAGGACATGATCCCAGTCGATCAAGCGGGTCAACTCGCCGCTCTCGGGCCATTCCAACCAACAAGACAGGACGTTCCAATGAGCACTCAAACACTCCAGGCACCCGACGCCGCATCGCAATGGCTGAAGTCATATTATTTCCTGCGGGCAGGCTTTTCAGTGGCCTGGGTAGCGGCCGCCGTTACCCTTGGCAAAAGCGCGCCGCCGGTCGCGGCGGTACTGCTGGTCGCCTACCCCGCATGGGACGCGATCGCCAATAGTCTGGATGCGCAGCGCAGCGGCGGACTGAAGGCCAATTCCAGCCAGGCGCTCAACGCGGCGGTCAGCACGATCACGGCCATCGCGGTCTTCATCGCTCTTGGACAGGGCCCGCACGCGGTCCTGGCGGTGTTCGGGGCGTGGGCCGTTCTCTCCGGCTTGTTCCAGCTTGCGACCGGTGTGCGCCGTTGGCGAGCCGGCGCGCAATGGGCGATGGTGCTGAGCGGTGCGCAGTCAGCGCTTGCCGGCGGCTTCTT
The DNA here is from genome assembly GCF_006441095.1 of Mesorhizobium sp. B2-5-4. Lineage (NCBI taxonomy): Bacteria > Pseudomonadati > Pseudomonadota > Alphaproteobacteria > Hyphomicrobiales > Phyllobacteriaceae > Mesorhizobium > Mesorhizobium sp. B2-5-4. The sequence goes on from NZ_VFUR01000021.1 coordinate 65,611, forward strand.
CATCAAACAGGCAATCGGCACCGCGACGCCGGGCATCACCGATATCGCGCCCTATGCCGCGTTCGGCGCCTTCTATTTTCTCGTCTCGGCGATATGGCTGAGCGTCATGCGGGCACGCAAGCCCACCGCTTGATCCCGCCGCGTGCTGGGTCTGGCCGAAACATTCGCAAGACCGTTTGCGCCCCGGCACTTTTTAGCCCCGCAGCACAGCCTCCAGCGCGAGATAGGCACCCAGCACCAGCAAGCCGGCGAAGAACACCGTGCGAAAGGTCCCGACGCTCATCCTCTGGCGCAGCGCCTGGCCGATGAACATGCCGGCCAGCGCCGGCGCCAGGGCCAGGACCGACCCCGCCAGTTGCGCCGTCGGCGATACCAGTGCGCCGGTCGTGAATAGTCCCAAGCCAAGGGCCAAGGTCGATACGGTGAAGGACAGGCCGAGCGCCTGGATGAGGTCCTCTTTCCCCAGCCGCAACGATTGCAGATAAGGCACCGCGGGAATGACGAAGACGCCGGTGGCGCCGGTGACCAGTCCGGTCGCCACACCGACCAGCGGCGATATCCAAGCCTCATGGCGCGGCGGCGTGGTGAAGCCGGCCTTGGCCAGGCCGACCAGTGCATAGAGCACCAGCGCGGCGCCAAGCCCGGCCGAGGCCATCATCGTGTGCGCGCCGGTCAGCAGGCCGGCGCCGGTCACGGTGCCGATGACGACGCCGGCCATCATCGTCCACAGGCGTTTGCACAAGCCGCCGAAGGACGGACCGGTGAACAACTGCCAGAGATTGGTGACCAGCGACGGGATCAACAGCAGAGCGGCGGCCTGCGCCGGCGGCATGGTCACCGCCAGCAGGCCCATCGCCACGGTCGGCAACCCCATGCCGACAACGCCCTTGACGAAGCCGGCAGCGAGGCAGACGGCGCCGATGAAGGCTATGGCCCCGCTCAGCATGGATGGACTTTGGGCACGCCGGGTTCCTTCAGTCGTGCAGCAACATGTCCGTCGGCTCGGCTTCCGGTTTTGCCGTTACGGCATCGCGGCTGACGGAAGCCGCCGTCACCGCGCATCCCCGCACGCCAGACTGCATTTGCGCAGTGGCAAGCGAGGCCACCGCGAGCGCCAGCACGATCGCCGCGCTTTCAAGAATCCCGAGGCCTTGCCGGCCTGATGTTTTTTCACGCATCACACATCTCCACCGCAAATGATTTGACTGAGATGCACGCCGCCCACAATGTGGAAGTTGCGCTGCCAGCCTTCGGCCAGCACGAAGGCTGAAACGACGCGATACGATTTGCAGGAGCGAAAAAATGCGCTTCGACCTCACCGATCTCCGGCTGTTCCTGCTGGTGGCCGAACGCGGCAGCATCACGCGTGGCGCCGAACTCGCCGGCCTCGCCCTCGCCTCGGCCAGCGCGCGCATCAAGGGCATGGAGGAAAGCCTGGGCGCGCCGCTTCTGGAGCGGCGGCGCCGCGGCGTGGTGCCGACGGCGGCCGGACAGGCGCTGCTCCACCATGCGCGCGCGGTGCAGAACCAGATCGAGGCCATGGCCGGCGAGCTCTGCGCTTATGCCACTGGCCTGCGCGCCCGCGTGCGGCTGATGGCCAATACGGCGGCGACCAGTGAACTGCTGCGCGACACACTGCCGGCCTTCCTGGCCGCGCATCCCCGGATCGACGTCGACCTCGACGAACGCCCCAGCCATGAGATCGCCGAGGCGGTGGCGAACGGTGCGGCCGATCTCGGCATCGCCGCCAGCTGGGCCGGCCTTTCGCATCTCGAGCAAAAACCGTTTTTCGTCGACCGGCTCGTGGTGATCATCGCGCGGACCCAGCCCAGCCTCGAAAGCCGTACCGCCGCCCTTGCCGACATTCTCGGTGAAGCCTTCGTCGGCTTGAGCGCCGGCCATCCCTTGCAGGAGCACATAGCCCGCCAGGCCGCCAGGCTCGGCGGCCACCTGCACTTCCGCATCCGCGTGCCAGGCCTCGACAATGTCTGCCGGCTGGTCTCGCAAGGCGCCGGCATCGCCATCGTGCCCGAAAGTGCCGCGCGCCGTGCCGCCCGCACGCTGCGCAGCCTGCGGCTCACCGATGACTGGGCCACGCGCCAGCTCAATCTGTGCGCCCGCAGCTTCGAAGCGCTGACGCCGCAGACGAAGCTGCTGGCGGCGGCGCTGGTGTGAGGCCAAGCCGCACCGGCCTGGTCATACCACTTCCAACACCTTGCCCGTGTCGTGCTGGCGCACGAAATCGACGCGGGCGCCGTCCCAGTGATAACTGTAGTGGCGGCCCTGGACCGGGACACCGACGACGTCGGGCCAGAAGATGCCGATGCACTCTCCTTCCGCCATGCGCACGCTGTTCCACACCAGCCCATCGCTGCCGGCGGCCCGCAACGCCCGCCCTTCCGCCTGCGACGCGGCGTAGTCGTCCGGGTCGAGCACGCCGGGCACGGCGTTGACGTCGTCGAGGTCGCGGTCGACGCTGCCGATCAGCACGCGGAAATCGGCTGTCCAGCCGGGCGCCTCATTGGTGGCGCGCATGAATTTCTGGTGATGGTGGATGGTTTCGGCCAGCGCCACGTCCTCGCTGTCGCCGGCATAATAGATACCGTAGCTGCCGTCCGAGAAGCGGCCGGGCCGCAAGGTCGAACAATGCACGAAAGGCGCCATGACGAAACTGGCGCCGGGACCCGAAACACGCCTTGCGGCCGGCACCTTGCCGAGATCGCCGAGCTCGAGCCGGATGCGCGGATTGGTCTTCTCCTCGACGGCGGCCAGCGCCTCCCAGTCGCGCGGGTCTGCGATGTCCTCGAACAGGTCGATCGGCGGATGGATGGAGCGGATGATGCGATAGGTCTGGGGCCAGTGGACGCGGCGCCGGACCGCAAGTCCACTCACCATGCACCACGCTCCGCGTCGAGCCATTCGCGCATCGCCGCGAGATCGGCGATGTCGCCGCGCATCATCAGGTCGAGCGCGGATTGCCCGCCGAAGGCGGCATTGGGCTTGCGAATCCAGGCATAGCCGCGTGCCGGCTCGGTGAAGAGATAACGCAGCCCCTTATGGATGCCCATCAGATGGGCCATGCGGGTGCGCAGGTCGCGGTCGATCCGGCCGATGCCGCCTTCCTTCCACCGTGCCCAGGTGCGCGCCGAGATGCCGCCAAGCAGGACGCAGGCCTCGAAATCGGTGAGATTCCAGGCCTTGAACAGATTGATCGTGGTCCGCGCCAAGGCGCCCGCCTCTTCATCCGAAATTGCGCTGCCAACCGTGGCCGGTGTGGTGACGATGGACTGAAGCTGCATGTTTAGACCTCGCTAATGGCAGATATATAGCACGTATCTGCCAATTGGCAAGGATAAGCCATCAGGACTTCGGTTCCTCGCCCCCATGAGGGCGAGGAAATCTGGCGCCCGCGCCTATTCCGCCGCCTCATACCCCGCAATGCCCTTGATCTCGAGGAAATCCTCCAGCCCGTATTCGGCGTATTCGCGGCCATTGCCCGACTGCTTATAGCCGCCGAAGGGCAGGCCGGCATCCCATTGGGGATAGTTGATGTAGACGTTGCCCGAGCGCATGCGCGCGGCCACGTCACGGGCCTTCTGCAGGTCCTTGGCCTGGATGTAGGAGGCAAGGCCATAGACGGTGTCGTTGGCCTGTTCGACTGCCTGTTCGACCGTGTCGTAGGGCAGGATCGCCAGCACCGGCCCAAAAACCTCTTCGCGCGCGATGCGCATGTCGTGGGTGACGTCGGCGAAAACGGTCGGCCTGACATAGTAGCCGCGGTTGAGTTCGGCAGGGCGTCCGGGGCCGCCGGCGACCAGCGTCGCACCCTCGTCGATGCCGCTCTGGATCAGGTCCTGGATCTTGTCGAACTGGACCTGGCTGACGACAGGGCCGAGCTTGGTGTTGGCGCCATCGGCCGGGCCGACGGTGAACTTTTCAGCCGCCACCCTGGCATATCCGGCGGCCTCGTCGTGGCGGTCGCGCGGCACGAACATGCGCGTCGGCGCGTTGCAGGACTGGCCGCTGTTGCTGAAGCAGCCGGCGACGCCCTTGCTGACGGCGGTGGCGAGATCGACATCCGGGAACAGGATGTTGGCCGACTTGCCGCCAAGCTCCTGATGCACGCGCTTGACCGTGTCGGCCGCGGCCTTGGCCACCAATATGCCAGCCCGCGTCGAACCGGTGAACGACATCATGTCGATGTCGGGGTGGCTGGACAGCGCCTGGCCGACGCCGGGGCCATCGCCATTGACGAGGTTGAACACGCCCTTCGGCACGCCGGCCTCGTCGATGATCTCGGCGAAGATGATCGCGTTGAGCGGCGCGATTTCAGACGGCTTCAGCACCATGGTGCAGCCGGCCGCGAGTGCCGGACCGACCTTGCAGGTGATCTGGTTCAGCGGCCAGTTCCAGGGCGTGATCAGGCCGACGACGCCGATCGGCTCCTTGACCACGAGGTGGTTGCCCTTGACGTGGCGGAATTGGAAATTCTTCAGCGTCTCGGTCATCTTAGTCAGATGCGCCAGGCCGATGCCGACCTGGCTGTCGAGCGCCATCTGGCGCGGCGCGCCCATCTCGCGCGACACGGCCAGCGCCAGGTCCTTGCTGCGCTTCTTGTAGACCTCGATGACGCGGCTGAGGACGTCGAGGCGCTCCTCGACCGAGGTGAAGCCATAAGTGTCGAAGGCGCGCTTGGCAGCGGCCACCGCCTTGTCGACATCGGCCTTGGAGCCGAGCGAGATCTGCGCGAAGACATCCTCATTCGACGGATCGACGACGTCGAGCGTGTTAGGCACGACGGGATCGACCCATGCGCCATCGATATAGAACTGCAGATTGTGTGACATGGGTTTCTCCTGGAGTGTGCCGCATAGCCGGGCGGGCCGTCATATCGGGCGCGAAATAACGATGCACAAACGGCGCTGTCAAACGCAACCCCCGAAGTGGTTGAGCCAGCGCGCCACTGGTTGAGCCAGAGGGCTGGACCAGCGATGAGCGGACTATAGCAGCGTATGCCCGGCTTCGCGCAGAAAGCCTCTCGCCGCGGGCTCGTCCGCCGCTTTCACCAGCAGGTGGTCGCCATCGAATGTCGATACCAGGAAGATGCCCAAACCGTTTTCCGACAGCGGCTTTATGACCGACAGCACGATGCCGGTTTCGTCGAACGCAAACGGCCCCTGCAATTTGAAGGCGACCCAGTCGCGATCATGCTTGACGGCATCCGGCACGCGATCCTGGAGGCAGGTGATCGAGAGCTCGTCATCGGTTCTGGTGATGCTGACGAAGCCCGGTCCGTCCGCCCAGGCGGGAATGCCGTCATCGGATTGAAGCCGCGAAATCGCATAGAGGCCAGTGAGTTGCTTAAGCTTGATCCTGGCAGTCATCCTCACGCTCCGATTGGCGGGCATCCAACTGGCCGCTTGCTCATATAGACCGTCGTTCCGTTCATAAACGGCTCCTCCCGATCGATCGTATAGCCAAGCTTGCGATAGAGCGACACATTGGCTTCGAAGGCGCCGTTGGTCAACAGGCGGAGCTCCGGGCGTCCCGCCTCGCGTGCCTTGGTTTCCGCATGCTCCAGCAGCAGCCGGCCGATGCCCCTGCCCTGCGCCTCCGGCGCGACGCAGACATTCTCGATCCACAGGTGATCGTCGGCCAGCATGGTCTCGACCATGCCGACAATGCGGTCCTCCGCGACGGCGAGCTCGAACTGGCGTTCGGCAATCGCCTTGTCGTAATCGGCACGCATCGGCAGCGGCTCGCGGCCGATCACCGGCACCCATCTGGCATAGGCGGCGCGCACGATGTCGCGGATCGTGGCGGCGTCGGCAGGCTCGGCCGGGCGAAACCGGATGGAAGAATTGGCAATCATCACAAGGCTCCAGGCATGAAAAAGCCCGCCGGCGTTTTTCGCGGGCGGGCTTTGGGAAACGAAGCGGATCTATAAAGCCGGTCTTCCTCGTCGCGCAATCAGCGTGCCCTTCCGCACGGTGCGGGGGCGGCGTCGCTTGGTGTCGGCGGGAGCGAGAACGAACATGGCGGCAAGCTGGAGCAGCAATCGTGATGCGTCAAGGCACCGTCTGGCTCGGTCGTTGGGCCAGCCGCCGCCAGGCGTCGCCGGCCTTCCCGGGTCGATGCCTTCGCGGGTAAAGCGCTGGATTGTATCCGTGGCCGTTCTATCTTCCCGATCGGGCGTTCTAGCAATGGAGCCATCGCCGTGAGCGAAACCGATCTCTATCGAGGCTATATCGACTGTCTCAACAACCAGGATTGGCAAAGGCTGCATCGCTTCGTCCATGACGAGGTGCATTACAATGGCGACCGGGTTGGACTGTCAGGCTACCGCGACATGCTGGAGCGGGATTTTCGCGAAATCCCGGACCTCTTTTTCGACGTCCAGCTGTTGATCTCCGACCCGCCATTCATAGCCAGCCGCCTCCAGTTCAACTGCACGCCCAAGGGAACTTTCCTCGGCCTGCCCATCAACGGCAGGAAAGTCTCCTTCAGCGAGAACGTCTTCTATGAATTCCTGAACGACAGGATCAGGAACGTCTGGTCGGTAATCGACAAGGTGGCGATCGAAGCGCAACTGTAGTCTCGGCCTCTTCGCTGCTCGATCCGGGTGCGGCAGCCTTTCGGCACAAGCAAAATCGTTCGGAAAACTCGATCATTCTAACGAAAATAATTCGTTGGAATGATTGGTCCTGAAATGGCATTTCTCCGTTGTAGTCGCTTGGAGAATTGCATTGCCCTCCCTGACCCGCGTCGCGAATGATATTCCGAAAAGCACGATCTCCGCCGATCTGGCGCAGGGTCGCAAGCGCCTCGATTCCCTGGCGAACGGCATCATTCCCGGCATCGTGCTGGTGGCGATGATCACGGCCGTCGCCTTCTCGGCCCGCAATGTCTCCGGTTTCGCCCTGTTCAGCCCGATGATCCTGGCCGTCGTCGCCGGCATGGTCTATTCCAACGTGCTCGGCACACCGGCGCACGCCAAGGCCGGCATCGCCTTCTCGCAAAAGCGCCTTTTGCGCTTCGCCATCGTGCTGCTCGGTTTCCAGCTGACGCTCGGCCAGGTCGCCTCGATCGGCGCCGGCGGCGTCGGCATCGTGGCGCTGACCCTTGGCGCCACCTTCGTCTTCACCATCACGCTCGGCCGGCTGATCGGCGTCGATGCCAGGCTGGCGCAGCTGATCGCCGCCGGCACCTCGATCTGCGGCGCCTCGGCGATCGTCGCCACCAACATCGTCACCGACGCGCGCGACGAGGACGTCACCTACGCCGTCGCCTCGATCACCTTGTTCGGCACCGTCGCCATGCTCGGCTTTCCCCTGCTGGCGCCGCTGCTCGGTCTCGACCAGCATGCTTTCGGCCTGTGGGCGGGCGCCTCGATCCATGAGGTGGCGCAGGTCATCGGCGCCGGCTTCCAGAACGGCACCCAGTCCGGCGAGACCGCCACCGTGGCCAAGCTGACGCGCGTCGCCATGCTGGCGCCGATGGTCATCGCGCTCGGCCTGATGGCGCGCCGCGGGAGCAGCGACCAGTCGGCGGCGCGACCGCCCATGCCGTGGTTCGTCGCCGCCTTCGTCGCCGCCGTGGCATTGAACAGCCTGGTTACGATACCAGCCGAAGTGAAGCAGGCGGTAGTGCTGGCCACCACCATCATGCTGACCATGGGCCTTGCCGCCATGGGCCTGCAGGCCGACATTTCGCAACTGCGCTCGCGCGGCCTGCGCCCGCTGGCGCTCGCCTTCTGCGCCTTCCTGTTCATCGGCTGCTTCAGCCTGATGCTGGTGAAATTGGTCTGAGACGGGCTCAGCCCTATCGCTGGAGTAGTTCCAGAAAAAGTGCGGACCGGTTTTCGAACGGCTCTAATTGGGAATCGAGACCACTTCGGCTAGGGTCCGTCTGTCAGCACAGAGCCCCCGACCCATGCCGTTCGTCCCCCTGCCCTTCGTCGTCGCGCTGTTGCTGTTCATCCTGCTCTGGGTCGTCGCCAGGCGCGAGGATGACGCCGCGCCCAACCTGCCGCTTCTTAGCCTGATCCTGCTTGCCGCGTTGCAATCCGTATTGACCGGCCTGCGCTGGGGCTATGACCTCCGCGCGGTCGGCTACATCGCTCCCGTCTCCGCCGCCATCATGCCCTCGCTGCTCTACGCCGGTGTCTCGAGGCTGGTCCGCACCGGACACCGCCGGTGGCCGGCCTTGCTGATGCTCCACGCGGCGCCGGCGGCAATCGTCATGCTGCTGGTCATCGTGCGGCGCGACGCGGTTGACGTGGCGCTCGTCGCAATCGACTTCATCTACGCCGCGGCCATCCTCTGGCTGTTGCGGTCCGGCGCGGATGGGCTTCGGCTGGCGCCTTTCGACGGCGCGGTGCCTGCCTATAGGGCCATCATCGCGGCGGCATCGGCACTGTGCCTGTCGGCCCTGGTCGACATGCTGGTATCCTTCGAGCTGGCATCCGGCCATGACGACCGTGCCGCGACGATCATCGGCATCGCCAATCTGTTTATCCTCGTCATTGTCGGCGTAGCGGCGGCGGCGGCCAGCCAAAGCCATATTCCCGGCACCCTCGCCGATCCGATAGGCCAATTATCGCCGCCCGATGACGGCGAAGACGCCGACACGATCGCCAGGGTGAACGAGCTGATGCAGGAGAAGAAGCTCTATCGCGACGCCAACCTCAACCTTAACCGGCTTGCCAGGCGGGCCGGAATTCCGGCGCGGCAGATCTCGGCGGCCATCAATCGGGCGATGGCCAGGAACGTCTCGCAATATGTCAACGAACACCGCATCGCCGAGGCCTGTCGGCTGCTCGGCGAAACCGGGCAGTCCGTCACCGAAATCATGTTCGCCGCCGGCTTCCAGACCAAATCGAACTTCAACCGTGAGTTCCGCCGCGTGACCGGCACGACCCCGCTCGCCTGGCGCGAGAAGAACACGCGGGCGCCATCCTTTGCGAGCCCCGTGAGCAGCTGAGCACACCGTTCCGCGGCGGCCGTACCAGATCGCGATTGTGGACGTCCTCGATCGCAATCGAGGTCGCGGGCGCCCCCAGACCCGGCGATACCGCGTCATCGAGACTGCGACCGAAGCTGCTGCCCGGAGACTTCGGGAGTTGCGGCGATGGCGCTGTCGGAAAACGGAGACTTCAATGAGATTTCGAACCATGCTTTGCGCCATCATCATTTCCACGCTTGCGCTGCAACACCAGGCCAATGCCGGCGATGCCGTCGGTGTTCGCCATGTTGCCGCCCGATCGCTGGAGCGCGGCAGCGATCTCGACGTCACCGTCTGGTATCCGGCAGAACCGGGCGGCGTGGCTGTCATGCTCGGCGACAGCGAGTTCTTCACCGGAACGTCGGCCGAGCGTGATGCGCCGGTCTCTCCCGGCAAATTCCCTCTCATCCTGCTCTCGCATGGCGCCGGCCTGGCCGGCACCCCGCAAGCCCTGAGCTGGATAGCGGCGCCTCTGGCGAGGCAAGGCTTCATCGTCGCCGCGCCCACCCATCCGGGAAACGGCGGGAAAAACAGGTCCGCCGCCGAGACGATGAAACTGTGGTTGCGACCCACCGATCTCACGGCAACCCTGGACGCGATGGAAAACGAGGCCTCCTTCCGGGACCACATCGAGCAAGGCAAAGTGGGCGCCCTGGGCCTGTCTATGGGCGGAGGCACGGCGCTCGCCATTGCCGGTGCACGCGTCGACCCGAAGCTGCTGGCGGCCTATTGCGACACCGACCTGCTCAACGCATCGCTTTGCGGCTGGGTGAGGCAAAGCGGCGTCGACCTCCACGCCATGGATATGCGGCTCGCCGGCCGCGACAACAGTGACCGGCGCGTCCGCTTCGTCATGGCGGTCGACCCCGCGCCATCGGATGTCTTTGACGCCGGGAGCATTTCCGGCATCAAAATCCCGGTCGATATCGTCAATCTTGGCCAGCCGGGAAAAATCCCCGCGACCACCGATGCGTCGGGCATCGCCAACGCGATTCCCAATGCCAGCTACGCAACGATCGGAGATGCCAGCCACTACAGCATGTTCGGCGAGTGCAAACCCGGCGCGTCGGCGCTCATCATATCTCAAGAGATCGGCGACCCCGTATGCGACGACGGCGCGGGCCGGTCACGCGCGCAAATCCACGCGCAACTGATCGACATGGCGACCACGGCCTTCAGGCGCGCGCTGAAGGCAGCGCCTTGATTGCGCTGCCGGAAGGTCAGTCCTGGAACGAACTCGCCGCGACATAGATCGCGGCCAGCGCCTCGATGCCGGCCTGGTCGGCACTGTCGAAACGGCCGGGCGTCGGGCTGTCGAGATCGAGCACGCCGAAGACGCCCTCCTCGTCTTCCAAAAGCACCACCAGCTCGGAGCGCGAGGCGGCGTCGCAGGCGACGTGGCCGGGGAAATCATGCACGTCCTTGATCAGCATCGAGGTGCCGAGCTCGACCGCCGTTCCGCATACGCCCTTGCCCACCGCGATGCGCACGCAGGCCGGCTTGCCCTGGAAGGGGCCGAGCACCAGTTCTTCGTCCGATGCCAGGAAGTAGAAGCCGGCCCAGTTGAGGTCGGGCACCATCTGGAAGATCAGCGCCGAGGTGTTGGCGGCGTTGGCGATCGAGTCGTGCTCCCCCTCGAGCAGCGCTTTCAATTGCTTGGCGAGGTCACGATAGAACGCGGCCTTGTCTGAGGTATCGATGGCCTGGGCCGCAAACATGACTTGTCTCCGAACTGAGGATCGCGGTTCCGTTCGATCGGTTGCCAAATCGGGCAAAGCCCAAATCGGCTAAAGCTTTGCACCAACGGCCCACGGAAATAGTCTAGCGTGAATCCCAACCCCGGCGAAAGCCTCAAGATGAGGATAGCCGCCGCCGTCCTAGCTCAACAGGTCGGGCCTGAAAAGGTGGCCTCCATGAACCACCCTTCGCAGTCCGGGCTGGATCTTAGTAGCCGCCGCCGCCCGCCGGTGCCGCATCCTTCGGCGGGACGTCGGTGATCATCGCTTCGGCGGTGATCAACAAGGCCGCGATCGAGCCGGCGTCCTGCAATGCCGTGCGCACCACCTTCGCCGGGTCGACGATCCCGGCCTTGATCATATCGACATAAACCTCGTTCTGGGCGTCGAAGCCCTGATCGTGATCCTTGCTGTCGGCGAGCTTGCCGACAACGATCGAGCCCTCAACACCGGAATTCTCGGCGATCTGGCGGATCGGCGCCTCAAGCGCGCGAAGCACGATGGAGATGCCGGCGGTGACATCGGCGTTGGCGCCATTCAGGCCTGATAGCGCCGACCGGGCACGAAGCAGGGCGACGCCGCCGCCTGGCACGATGCCTTCTTCCACGGCCGCGCGCGTGGCGTTCAGCGCGTCGTCGATGCGGTCCTTCTTTTCCTTCACTTCCGATTCGGTGGCGCCGCCGACGCGGATGACGGCTACGCCCCCTGACAGCTTTGCCAGCCGCTCCTGCAGCTTTTCCTTGTCGTAGTCCGAGGTCGTCTCCTCGATCTGGCCCTTGATCTGGGCGACGCGCGCCTGGATGGTCGCCTTGGTGCCGGCGCCGTCGATGATCGTGGTGGTGTCCTTGTCGATCAGCACGCGCTTGGCGCGGCCGAGCATCTCGATGGTGACGTTTTCAAGCTTGATGCCGAGATCCTCGGAAATCATCTGGCCCGATGTGAGCACCGCGATGTCTTCCAGCATCGCCTTGCGACGGTCGCCGAAGCCCGGCGCCTTGACGGCCGCGACCTTGAGGCCGCCGCGCAGCTTGTTCACGACCAGGGTGGCGAGGGCCTCGCCTTCGACGTCCTCGGAAATGATCAGCAGCGGCCTGCCGCCCTGCACCACCGCTTCGAGGATGGGCAGCATCGCCTGCAGATTGCCGAGTTTTTTCTCGTGAATGAGGATGTAGGGGTCCTCAAGCTCGGCGCGCATCTTGTCGGCATTGGTGACGAAGTAGGGGCTGAGATAGCCGCGGTCGAACTGCATGCCTTCGACGACGTCGAGTTCGGTGTCGGCGGTCTTGGCTTCCTCGACGGTGATGACGCCGTCATTGCCGACCTTGTTCATCGCCTTGGCGATCATTTCGCCGACGCTGGCGTCGCCATTGGCGGCAATGGTGCCGACCTGCGCGATCTCGGCCGACGACTTGACCTTCTTGGCCTTCGCCTTGATTTCCCCGACGACGGCGGCGACGGCCTGGTCGATGCCGCGTTTCAAATCCATCGGGTTCATGCCGGCGGCGACCAGCTTGGCGCCTTCGCGCAGGATCGAAGCGGCCAGCAGCGTGGCTGTCGTGGTGCCGTCACCGGCGAGGTCGTTGGTCTTCGAGGCCACTTCGCGCACCATCTGCGCGCCCATGTTCTCGAACTTGTCGGCAAGCTCGATTTCCTTGGCGACGGTGACGCCGTCCTTGGTGATGCGCGGGGCGCCGTAAGCCTTGTCGATGATGACGTTGCGGCCCTTGGGGCCCAGCGTCACCTTCACCGCATCGGTGAGAATTTCGACGCCGCGCAGCATGCGGTCACGCGCATCGGTGGAGAATTTGATTTCCTTGGCGGACATGATTTTTTCCGTTCGAGTTTGAGGGGCCAGTCGCCGCGCCGAACGCGCGGCGCTCCAGTCAGGCGGCCTTCTTGGCTTCGGCAGCCTTTTCGATGACGCCCATAATGTCGGCTTCCTTCATGATCAGCAGGTCTTCGCCGTCGATCTTGACCTCGGTCCCCGACCATTTGCCGAACAGGATCAAGTCGCCGGTCTTGACGTCGAGCGGAACGAGCGCGCCCTTTTCGTCGCGCGCCCCCGGGCCGACGGCAATGACTTCGCCTTCCTGCGGCTTTTCCTTGGCATTGTCGGGAATGATGATGCCGCCCCTGGATTTTGTATCGCCTTCGGCGCGCCGGATGACGACGCGGTCGTGGAGTGGACGGAACTTCATGAGAACTTCTTTCTGGGGCCGGCATAGGCGGCCGCGCCCTCTCTATAGGCGATTTGGCACTCGATAGATAGGAGTGCCAAAATTTATCGTGGGACGGAATTAGATATTGGAAGTATTATTTTCGCACCCGGTTTCCTGATATCCGAAATCAGCCAAATATTTCAAAAAGTTGAATTTTGCCGGTCGAGCGCCTATTTATCCGACAAGTTCGTTTTCACGATTTCATGCGCAAAGGAGATTTCTTCGATGGCCGACGGCAATCAGACGATCATGGAAAAAGCTGAAGCCCGCTTTGTCGACAAGCAGAAGAAGAACGCGGAGCGCAACAAGGCAACCGCCGAATACATGTCCGAGGCGAAAGCCAGGGCGATCAAGACGGCAAGGCTGAGGGAGTTGCGGCTGGCCAAGGAAGAAGCCGACCGCGTGGCGGAAGCGCTGAATCCGACGCCTAAGACGAAACGGGTGGCCAAGAAGGCCGCCGCAACGGGGGTCAAGACATGAGCCTGACCTTTCCCAATCGCAGCCGCAGCTATGATGTGGCCGGCCAACGCATTCGTTTCGTCGGCCATGACGGCATGCTCCAGATTTCCTTCTCGGTGGCCGCCGACGCCATGAGCAGGATACAGCCGGACACCGCCGCCGACGAGACCGGCTATCTTGCCGCCTTCGACAGGTCGAGTTCCACTATCCACGACGTCGCCGCCAAGGCCTACGGCCGCACCCACAAGAGCCTGTATGCGCTGACGGCCGCCGATTTCAGCTGATCAGCCGAGGTCCGCGACCATCGTGCGTATCTTCGCAGCCTTTTCAAAATGGTCGAGGCGGTGGGTTCTGATCCACCATTGGGCGACTTCCATCAGCAACTCGGGGTCGTCGTTCCTGTTGGCGAAGAACGCATAGAACGACACGCCGACGCTGGGCCCTTTTTCGGAAATCCTGCGGTCACAGACCTCCAGTATCTTCTGCTTCAGGCTGGGTCTCACGAGAATCCTCTGATTTGCGGTGCGGCGGGATCTTGCCCGCGCCAAGTACCGCCCTGGGCAAACGTTGGACAGGTCAGGATTTACGTTCGGCCCTCTCCCGGCGCTTGACGTCGCGGATATTCATCTGATCGACCAGCGCGTTGGCATCCTGCGGGCTCATGCCGACCATCACCCTTTGCCTGACCACCGCGGGCTGGCCGGTAAAGACATCGATGATGGCCCAGCTTTGGGGCAAGTCCATGCGCAGTGCATAACGGTCGGCCATGCGGCTAGCCTCGCGCGAAGAGAAATGCGGCGCCGAGGATAGCGACCGTCCAGACGACGACCGACAGTTGCAACGCCTTGGCGCCGTACGAGGCCAGGGCCTGCCGCAATCGCGCCGCAAGACCTGCCGTCCGGACCGGCACAGGAATGACGGCAACCGGTGCCTTGGCGCCAAGTTTTCCAAAGACGGGCAAGAGCGGCACGAAACTGACCTCGAATGTCGCGGGATGGGCTCCCGGCAAAGGGATGCCCAGTCCTCCATAGCACCCTTTTCGCGAACTCCTTGCATACCAAATCGGCGCCACCTGCCGATCGGTCCGGGAGATGTCGGATCCTTTCAGCTGGCGCACGCGGCCAACAGTGACCCCCGCTCCGATTGGCGGCACCCGTCGCGAAATCCGGTCTCGCGAGCGACTGCAACTTTTCCCCTTGATCAGTCCTTCGATCTGGCCTAGCCTTGAGTTGAGAAAAGGTTTTTCCAGATGTTCCCGATCGGGCTCGGCCATTGGCCGGGCCTTGTTTTGGCCGGTAAGGGAAAACCTTTTCCCAACTAAGGATTCTTGCCGCGATGGCATCGGACGACCCGCCAGTCTTTCCCAAGCCCGTCACCTTGCGTGACGTGGCTGCGCAGGCCGGCGTCAGCGTCGCCACCGCCTCGAAAGCGCTCAACGACCAGGGGCGCATGACGGCCGAGACCCGCGAGCGCATCCGTGAGACGGCGCGCAGCCTGGGCTTCCGGCCCAACAGCCTGGCGCAGAGCCTGCTCAGACGCCGCTCCTTCACCGTCGGCCTGCTCACCAACGATACCTATGGCCGTTTCTCGCTGCCGCTGATGTCGGGCATATCGGACGCGCTGGTCGATGCCGGCGTTTCGGTGTTCCTGTGCAATGTCGAGGAGGATCAGCGCCTCGGCCAGCTCCATGTCGAGGCCATGCTCGACAAGCGCGTCGACGGCATCATCGCCACCGGCAAGCGCATCGACCGCCATTTGCCGGTCGACCTCTCCAATCTGCGCGTCCCGGTGATCTACGCCTTCACCCAGCCCGATCCCGACGCCGTCGCCTTCGTCTCCGACGACGGCGACGGCGCGCGGCTCGCGATCGAGCATTTCTGCCGGCTCGGCCGCAAGCGCATCGCCCATGTCAGCGGGCCGGCGAGCTTTGCCGTGGTGCACGAACGGGCGCAGGCTTACCGCGCCGTGCTGACGGAAAACGACCTGCCGATGATCGAGCCGCTGCTCGGCTCCTGGTCGGAAGCCTGGGGACATGATGCCGTGGCAAAACTGTTCGACGGCAACGGCGAAAAACCGGACGCCGTCTTCTGTGGCAACGATCAGATCGCGCGCGGCGTCATCGATGCGTTGCGCGAACGAGGCCTCGGCGTGCCTAATGATGTCGGCGTCATCGGCTTCGACAATTGGGAGATCGTGGCCGAGGCCACCCGCCCGCCGCTGACCTCGGTCGACATGAACCTGGCAGCACTCGGCCGCGAGGCCGGGCTGACCCTGCTTTCCCTGGTCGGCGGCAAACCCGCCACGCCAGGTATCAGAAAACTGCCGTGCCGGCTGGTGGTGCGGCAGTCCTGCGGCCGCCTGCCGGATGGTGAGAAAGACGGCTGAAGAACGAAGCGCCGCAATCGGCGGCAAGCCGCGCATCGCGGCCAAATGTGGAGGAGGAGAACATGAGGACTTTGATTGCCAAACTGGGCCTTACGGCCGCCGTTCTGGGCTGCGGCCTGCAATTTGCCGCCGCCGATACCGCCAACATCTGGGTACGCGCCGACGGCTCGAACTTCATGCCAAGGATCGTCGACGCCTTCAACAAGGCGAACAAGGACCAGGTCAAGCTCGACATCATCCCCAATGCCGAGATCATCCCGAAATATGGCGCGGCGGCCGCCGGCGGTACGGCGCCCGACGCGCTGTCGCTCGACCTGATCTACACGCCCTCCTTCGCCGCCGCCGGCCAGCTGGAGGACATCACCGACTGGGCGAAGTCCCTGCCCTATTTTTCCAGCCTGTCGCCGGCGCATGTGAAGACCGGCACTTACAAGGACCATATTTACGGCTTGCCCTTCTCGGCCGACGCCTCGGTGCTGATCTGGAACAAGAAGCTGTTCAAGCAGGCAGGCCTCGACCCCGAGAAAGGTCCCGCCAACTGGGCCGAGATCGAAGCCGACGCCGAGAAGGTCAATGCGCTTGGCGGCAACATCAAGGGCTTCTACTTCTCCGGCAATTGCGGCGGCTGCAACATCTTCACCTTCACGCCGCTGATCTGGGCCTCGGGCGGCGACATCCTGTCGGAGGACGGCTCGAAGGCGACGCTGGACAGCCCGCAGCTGCGCGGCGCCATCGATCTCTACCGCTCCATGGTCAAGAAGGACCTGGTGCCGGCGGGCGCGCAGACCGACACCGGCGCCAATTTCTTTGCCGCCTTCGCCGCCGGCAATATCGGCATCTCGCCGTCCGGCGCCTTCGCCATCGGCGCGCTCAACACGCAATATCCCAATGTCGATTACGGCGTAATCTTCCTGCCGGGTAAGGATGGCAACTGGTCGTCCTTTGCCGGCGGCGACAATTTCGTCGTCACCAAGGGCACCAAGAAACTAGCCGTGGTGAAAGAGTTCCTGGACTTCGCCTATTCGCTCGAAGGCCAGACGATCCTCGCCAAATACGGCAGCCTGCCGGTGCGCGGCGACATCGCCAAGGACGCGCTGAAGGATCTCGATCCGCGCTACCAGATCGCCGCCGAGGCGATGGCCAAGGGCAAGACGCCCTATTCGGTGGTCTTCAACGACCTGATCAACTCCGCCAACGGCCCGTGGACGCAGATGATCAACGAGGTCTTCTTCGGCGACGACGTCGACGGCGCGATCGCCAACGCCCAGGAGACCATGCAGTCGATCATCGACCAGGCGCCACAGAAGTAAGCGGACGCCTGCCGGCCGCCCGCCTGTCTCCCTGGGCGGGCGGCCGGAAATTGTTCCATTCAAATAGCAGGCTATCGCGTTGAAAGAATTCATGTCCATCACGAGTTCGGGGCGTATCAAACTTCGCTCCCCCTTCTCCCCTTGTGGGGTGAGAAGCGGTCCGCGCAGCGGGCGAAAAGCCAACTGCTTGGCTTTTCGAGCTTTCAACGCCCTGAGCCTGCGAAGGGCCGGGGGATGGCCGATCCACCCTGCCGGGTCCCCGCTGCTTCGCAGCGTCCCGGCGTTCGCTGGCCTTTCATCGTGGCACTGGCACGATGAATTCGCCTTCGGCGAACTGGCCGCTCACCTCACAAGGGGAGAAGGAAAGGGCAACCCATGACCGCCATCACCACAACCACCGCCCCGCCTCGCGCCCGAAAACTCGTCGGTGCCGGGCGCCGGCAATGGATCGGCCTGCTTTATGTCGCGCCGGCGGTGGCGCTGGTCATGCTGTTCTTCGTCATCCCGCTCGGCATGACGGCCTGGATGTCGCTGCACAACTGGCCGCTGATGGGCGAGCACTCCTTCATCGGCCTCGGCAATTACTGGGCGATCCTGCGCGACACCAGGTTCTGGAACGCGCTGAGATTCACCGGCTATTACACGCTGGTCGTCACCATCGCGATCTTCGCCGTCGCCTTTCCGCTGGCGATCTTCATCGAGCGGCCGCGCCCTTTCACCAACCTCTACCGCACCATGTTCTTCATGCCGGCGGTGGTCGGCTTTGCCTCGGCGAGCCTGCTCTGGTCATGGCTCCTCAACGTCGATTCCGGCCTGTTCAGCCCGGCCGCCTACGACCTCGGCCTGATCGACAGAAAATTCAACCTGCTCGCCACCTTCCAGCCGGCCTTCTGGTCGATCATCGCCATGGTGGTGTGGAAGGTCGCCGGCTTCACCATGATCATCCTGATGACCGGCCTGCAATCGATCCCGCAGGACCTGCAGGAGGCAGCCGTTATCGACGGTGCCGGACCGTTCGCACGGTTCCGAGCGATCACCCTGCCGCTGATGCGCCGCACCCTGGCGCTAGCTCTGATCCTGTCGGTGGCCGGTTCGATCCTTGCCTTCGACCAGTTCTACATCATCCTGCGCGGCGGCCCGCGCAACCAGACGCTGACGGCGGTGTACTGGATCTTCAACCAGTCCTTCGTCTCGTTCAAGCTCGGCTATGGCGCCGCACTTTCCATGGTGCTGCTGGTCATCCTTGTGGCGCTCAGCCTCGTCCAGCTCTGGTTGCTGCGCAAGCCCGAGGGGCTCGACTGATGGCGCAGGCGATGTCAGGCAGAGGCAAGCTCGCCGCGCGCTTGGCCAGGCACTCCACCGGCATCGTCGCCTCGGTGCTGTTCGTGGCGCCGATCGTGTGGACGGTGCTGTCGGCCTTCAAGCCGGCGCAGGAGGCCCGCCTGCCGCCGCTGCCGCCCTGGCCGACGTCCGGCTTCTCGCTCGAGAACTATCAAACACTGAACAGTTTCGGCGATGGCCTGTGGGCCTCGGCGCAGAACAGCATCTATGTCTCGGTGATGACGGTCATATTGTCGGTCATCGTCAGCGTGCTCGCCGGCTACGGTTTTTCGCGGTTTCGGTTTCCCCTGAAGGATCTGTTCTTCGTCCTCATCCTGTCGACGATCATGATCCCGTTCCAGTCGATCCTGACGCCGATCTTCCTGGTGCTGACCAAGCTTGGCCTGCACAATACGCTGACCGGGCTGGTCGGCGTCTATGTGACGCTGCAGCTGCCGTTCTCGATCTTCATGATGCGCAACGCCTTCGACGCGGTGCCGCGCGAGATCGAGGAGGCCGCGCGCATGGATGGCGCCGGCAACGCCACCATGCTCATAAAGGTGATGCTGCCGCTGGTCTGGCCGGGGGTCGTGACCATCGCGCTGTTTGCCTTCCTCGGCGCCTGGAACGAGTTCCTCGCCGCCCTGGTGCTGATGACCGACCAATCCAAATTCACGCTGCCCGTGATGATGACCGCGCTTCAATCGGGCCGCTTCGGCGCCATCGACTGGGGCGCCGTGCAGGCGGGCGTCACCGTGATGATGGTGCCGTGCCTGATCCTGTTCCTCGCTTTGCAGCGCTTCTACATCCGCGGCCTGATGGCCGGAGCCGTCAAATAATCGATCGAATGGAGTGAGTTCATGACCGCATCGCAAACCGCCAAAATGGCTAAGACGGGCAAGCCGAAGCTCGCCTTCCGCCCGCTGCCGGTGCCGCAGGTCGACGTGCGCGGCTTCTGGGGCGACCGCGCCGAGGCGGTCGCGACGCGCACCGCCGACATCCTCTACGACCGCTGCGTGGAGGCGCGCATGCTGGAGCAGATCGACCCTGACCGCCCCTCGCCCGGAATTGTCATTCCCTTCCACTCGCCGTCTCCCGACGAGGCCGCCTCCGCCGGCTTCACCGGTTCGACGGTGACCACGCAGATGTTCTGGGATTCCGATCTCGGCAAGACGATCGAGACCGCGGCCTATTCGCTCTACCGGCGCAAGAACCCCGAACTGGAGAGGAAGATCGACGCCGTCGTCGACATGTACGGCAGGCTGCAGCAGGAGGACGGCTATCTCTCCAGCTGGTATCAGCGCATCCAGCCCGGCAAGCGCTGGACCAATCTGCGCGATTGCCACGAGCTCTATTGTGCCGGCCACCTGATCGAGGGTGCGGTCGCCTACTACCAGGCGACGGGCAAGCGCAAGCTGCTCGACATCATGTGCCGCTACGCCGACCACATCGCTTCGGTGCTCGGGCCCGAGCCCGGCAAGAAGAAGGGCTACTGCGGCCATGAAGAGATCGAGCTGGCGCTGGTCAAGCTGGCGCGGGTGACGGGCGAACAAAAGTACATGGTGCTGGCCAAATACTTCATCGACCAGCGCGGCCAGCAGCCGCATTATTTCGACGAGGAGGCGCGCGCCCGAGGCGCCGACCCGAAGGCCTATCACTTCAAGACCTACGAATACAGCCAGTCGCACATCCCGGTGCGCGAGCAGGACAAGGTCGTCGGCCATGCGGTGCGGGCCATGTATCTCTATTCGGGCATGGCCGACATCGCCACCGAATATGGCGACGACACGCTGCGGGTGGCGCTCGACCGCCTGTGGGACGACCTCACCACCAAGAACCTCTACATCACCGGCGGGCTCGGTCCGTCGGCGCACAATGAGGGGTTCACCAGCGACTACGACCTGCCCAACGAAACCGCTTATGCCGAGACCTGCGCCTCGGTCGGGCTGGTGTTCTGGGCGAGCCGCATGCTCGGCATGGGGCCGAACGCCCGCTACGCCGACATGATGGAACGCGCGCTCTACAATGGTTCCATCTCCGGCCTGTCGCTCGACGGCTCGCTGTTCTTCTACGAGAACCCGCTGGAAAGCCGGGGCAAGCACAACAGATGGAAATGGCACCGCTGCCCCTGCTGTCCGCCCAATGTCGGGCGCATGGTGGCCTCCATCGGCAGCTATTTCTACAGCCTGGCCGACGACGCCCTTGCGGTTCACCTCTACGGCGACTCCACCGCTCGCTTCGATATATCGGGCGTGCCGGTCACGCTGGCGCAAGCGAGCCGCTATCCCTGGGATGGCGCGGTCGAGATCACGGTCGAGCCGCAGGCGCCGGTGGCGTTCACGCTTCATTTGCGGGTGCCGGGCTGGAGTCCCAGTGCCAAGCTGGAAATCAACGGTGAAGCGGTCGACCTCGAGGAACTGACCAGCGACGGCTACGCCGCCATCCGGCGCAACTGGACAAAGGGCGACCGTGTCCGGCTCGATCTCGAAATGCCGATCGAGCGGCTCTACGCCAATCCCGAGGTCCGGCAGGATGCCGGCCGCGTCGCGCTGTCACGCGGGCCGCTGATCTACTGCGTCGAGGCGACCGACAATGACACCAGCCTGCATCGCCTGACCCTGCCGCGTACGGCCGGCATAGAGGCGCATGACGAGCCGGACCTGCTCGGCGGTGTGGTGACGCTTTCAGCCACGGCGCAAGCCGATGCCGGCGACGGCTGGCGGGACGGGCTCTATCGCTCCGAACCGCCGGCTAAGGTCGAGACGCGCCTGACCGCCATCCCCTATTTCGCCTGGGACAACCGCGAGCCCGGCGAGATGCTGGTCTGGCTGCGGGACGGCTGACCGCAGACGCCTTGGCCGCTCGAACAGGAACATGCCGAAGCCGATGCGCCGGACGATGAAAGAGAACGACCGGGCGCCGGCGTTGCGGCCAGCCCATCTCGCCCCGTTTACGGGGAGAGATGTCCGGCAGGACAGTGAGGGGCAGCGCCGACGGCGGCCTTTGTCGACAGACGCAGTTACCTTCGCGCCTTCGATTTGTTCAACGCCACGGCGGCGTGCACGAGCGCCTTAAAGGCCTCCTCGTCGACCTCTTCGCCTTTCTGGAAATCGATGGCGCGGCGCGTATTGCCTTCGAGGCTGGAGTTGAACAGGCGTGCGGGATCGGGCAGCGCAGCCCCTTTGGCGAAGGTCAGCTTGACGACGGCCTTGTAGGTCTCGCCCGTGCAGATCATGCCGGCATCCTCCCACACCGGCACGCCGCGCCATTTCCACGTCTCGACCACGTCGGGATCGGCTTGATGGATCAGCGCGCGGAGCCGCCCCAGCATCTCGCCGCGCCAGTCGCCGAGTTCCCTGATCCTGCCGTCGATCAGCTCGGAGGGGGATTTGCTGTCCTGCAGTCCGGTGGTCGTCATGCCGTTTCTCCTTCAAACGCTGGAAATAGCGCGCTCACATACGCTCGCCAGGCAATTGGCTGGCCTGCTTCACCCAGGCGCTGAACAGCGCCTCGTCGAAGGCCTCGTCCTCGTGGATGTGGAAATAGCGCGTATCGCTGCTCTTGGATTCGCCCGGCGGCACCGGGTCCAGGGACTGGCCGCGAAAGAAAGCCACCTTGATGTACTTGGTGAAGCAATGGAAGCTGAGGAACCAGCCTTCGCCCTCGACGCCGTAGAAAGGCGAGTTCCATTTCACCGCCTTGTTCACGCCGGGCACGGCGCGCTCGATGAGCGCGTCGAGCCGCCCGCCCATCTCGCGCTTCCAGCCCGGCATGGCCGCGATATAGGCCTGTACCGGCGCGTCGCCGTAGCCTTTGGCGATCTGCGGGTTGCCGCCGGAAAGCAGCTTCGGCTCAGCCTTGGCGGGCCTGGTCGATTTCTGCTCGATCTTGGCCATGCCGCTCTCTTCCTATCCGTTGGCCCGCTGCACGCTGCGTCCCCTGGAAATATAGGGTAGCACGAACATATAGAGGCCGCTGAACAGCAAGAGAAAGAGCGGCAGGAGTGGCGAATAGATCACCCAGGCGGGCGGCTGCCCGAACGCCATGGTGATAAAGTTGGCGGCGACGGTTGCCGTAAAGATGATCGACAGCCAGCGATGCGTTTGCCTGATCCATTTGCTCCAGTCCAATGCTACCTCCTCTTGCATGCGTTGAAAACCGGCGCCCCTTACCAGCGCGCCAGCTCCGTGATCTGGATGAGATTGCCGCAGCCATCATTCACCTGGGCGATGGTCGAGCCGGTCACCGCGGTCGGCGCCATGGCGAAGGCACCGCCATTCGCCTTGATGCGTTCATGATCGCCCTTGATGTCGTCGGTGAACAGCATCAGTGCCGGCTGTCCCTGCTTGAAGATCGCCTGCTGGTAGGCCTTGGCCGCCGGGTTGTCGTTCAGCGCCAGCTGCAATTCGGTCCCGTCGGGCTCTTCGGCCGAGACGACCGTCAGCCAGCGGAACGGCCCGTTGCTGAAATCCGCTTTTTTGGTGAAGCCCAGCACATCGGTATAGAAGGCAAGTGCCTTTTCCTGATCGTCGACATAGATGCTGGTCAGTTTGAGTTTCATCGCTTTTCTCCATGGGTTTTGCTGGCGGAGAACCGCCCTTTAACAGTGCTGTGTGACTTTCGGCCTGGCCGGAGACCTCAGTCCGTCCGCGCCAGAAGCTCTTCCAGCTTCTCCAGGAATTGCGGCCACCCCACCTTGGCGCCGCCATAGGCCCGTCTCTGGTCGGGCCGGAAACCGGCCTGCTCCATGCGCAGATGGGTTCCCGTTGACGTCGGGGTGAGCGTGAAAGTCACCACGCTCCTGAGATCGAAGGCCGGGTCCTGGTGCGCCAGGTTCCAGGTGTAGGACAGCGTCTTGTGCGGCTCGACGGCAAGCACCTCGCAGTCCAGCACGCCGCCCCAGTCGGCGCTGATGTTGAAGCGATGGCCCACGACCGGATTGAAATCGTTCTTCATCAGCCACTCCTCGATCAGATGCGGGTGCGTCAGCGCGCGCCAGAGTTTCTCCGGCGGATGGGAGATTTCCCGCTCGACGACGACAGTGCGGGTCTCCTGGGCACTATCGTTCACTGGTCCATCCTCTTGAGCAAATCCTCGAGGTCGTCGAACCGGCTTTCCCAGAACCCCGCCATATGGCGTGTCCAGTCCATCAGCGGCGCCAGCGCGGCGAGCTGCGCACTGTAATGCGTCTGGCGGCCTTCATGGCGGTCGCGCACCAGCCCGGCCTGCTTCAGCAAGCCGAGATGCTTCGACACCGCCGGCTGCGAGACGCCGGACTGGATTGTCAGAGCGCCCACGGTCTGCTCCCCCTGGCGGCATAATCGTTCGAAGATGGCGCGCCGCGTCGGGTCGGCAAGTGTCCTGAACAGCGCATCGTGAGCATCGGTCATGTGCAATCAATAACCCGTTGGCTATTGGTTTACGTATAACCGCCGGGATATATATGTCAAGCCGGAACATGGAGCGACAGGAATATCGGTGAGATGGACGGCAACATAGTTCCTTCGGCGCTGGACGCGATCGCCTTCACCCCTGGACGCGATCACCTTCACCCGTTGACAGCGGCTTCGTCCCAACCGAACGAACAGACTGTTCATCTTGGCCGAATCAGCTATTATAGGTAAGGGCCTGCCGCAACGTAGTTTGCTCAATCCATGGCCCCTTCCGCTCAGGCGACCGTCGATACCCCGCCCCCCGCCCTTCGGCGGTCGTCAGCTATTTCCTGTTCACGCAGGCGCATTCGCGCGGCGCCGGCTTCCGGTTTTTCAGCGGACGTGGCTCCGCCCGATCTCCCGCGCCACCAGTTCCTGCAATTGCCACAGATTGCGATCGCGGATGCCGCAGGTGTCGAGGTGGCGGATCGTCTCGAACAGATATTGCGCGCCCGAGCCCCAGTGGCCGACGGCTCTGGCCAGCGTCGCCGCGACCGCAGGCTTGTCGAGCTTGCCGGCGTAGCGCGGATTGGCGGGATCGACGACGAAGCCGAGCGCCTGGCCCATCCCGCCTTCGGTGCTGACCCGCAGCCAGCGCGGCACGTTGACGGCGGGCAGGATGGTCATTTCGCGGCGCAGCAGCGCTTCCAGATTGTCGGCTACCGGTTCGGCGATCTCGAACACCATGCCCTGGCACTGGCCGCCACGGTCGAGCGCCATCATCAGGCCAGGCTGATCGAGCGTGCCGCGAAAGCGCTGCACGGTGAAGCAGAACGACCGGTGCCAGCCGCGCGCCACCGCCCGTTCGCCACCCCGCACCTCCCCTGCCGGCTTCCACAGCAGCGAGCCATAGGCGAACAGCTTCAGCGGTCCGGGCGGCGCGCTGGCCAGGACCTCATCGCGAAACCGCGCATAATCCTGGTCAGTCATATAGACCATGCCCGGCGTCGGCCCGGCATCCTCGACCGCGCGCAAGGTGCGCGCCACCAGCGCCTCGGTCAGCGCCATCGGCGGTTTGCGGAGCGCGGATTTGCGCGGTGCGACGGAAATCGGCTTGTTCATTTTCGTGCCTCGGCCATGGCCGCTATGTTGCTCAGCGGAGACAGATACTCAAGAGGCTGCCCGGGCGACCACCCGTCCCATTGGGCGCCGGCGGGGATCGTCATGGAACGACATCGCTCCCGGAACGTTTGATGAGGTTGGGAGGAAGTCATGAACGATGCGCCGGCAACGTCCGTCGGCAGGCCGCTTTTGCCAGGCGAACTGGTCACCGTGATGTCCCATTTCCATCGCGCCGAGATCGCTCGCATGGCCGGCTGGCGCGACCGCCTGGACCGCACCAGCAATTGGGCGATCACGGTTGTCGCGGCGATGCTGTCGGTGTCGCTGTCGACGGCCAGCGCCCATCATGGCGTGCTGCTGTTCGCCATGCTGCTGGTGCTGCTTCTACTGTGGATCGAGGCGCGCCGCTACCGCTTCTTCGATGTCTACCGCGCCCGCGTGCGCCAGTTCGAGCGCCATTATTTCGCGCAGATCTTCTCGCCGCAGCCCGATTTTGCTTCCGACTGGCTGCTGATCCTCGGCGAGAGCCTGCGCACGCCGAAATTCTTGGTCTCGCAGCGTGTGGCGCTGGCGCGCCGTTTGCGCCGCAACTACCTGCACATGATGCTGATCCTGCTGCTTGCCTGGATCCTCAAACTGTCGACGCCGAGCCTGATCAACCAAGGCGCGCCGGTCGGCTTTGCCGGCACATTGCGCGAGGCTGTCGGCGCGGCGGCGCTCGGTCCCGTTCCAGGCGCGGCCATCGTCGCCGTGGTTGCCTTCCTTTATGCCGGCCTGGTGGCGGCCGCCTTCCTGACGCCGGGCGATGACGGCGAGCTCTCCTTCGGTGACGTCCACGTCTGAGCTAGATATCTGATGCAATAACTCGCGACGGATGGCTGCAACGCAAAGGTCAGCCGCGCGTTGTTATGGTCAGTCCGCGGCGGCGTCTTGAAGGGACCCATGATCCACCTAACGGCAACGAGATCGCACGGCGCCGCGGTCGCCTTTTCGCTGGCCATTCTCCTTCTGGCACCGGCGAGCCACGCGCTGGCCGCTCAGCCGGCCGGTCACGCCTCTGGCATGGGCGGCTCGGCCGAAGGGCTGTTCGTCGCCGAGATCGTCCTCCTGCTTCTGGTCGGCCGTGGCCTTGGCGAGATCTTCCAGCGTTATCGCCAGCCGGCGATCATGGGCCAGCTGATTGGCGGCATCCTGCTCGGGCCGTCGCTGTTCGGCTGGCTCTGGCCCGACGCCCAGCACCTGATCTTTTCCACCGACCCCGCGCAGAAAAGCATGATCGATGCCGTCTCGCAGCTCGGCATCCTGCTGCTCCTCCTGCTGACCGGCATGGAGACGGATCTGCGCCTCGTGCGGCGGGTGGGCGCGGCCTGTTTTTCGATCTCGATCACCGGCGTCGTCGTGCCCTTTGCCTGTGGCTTCGCGCTGGCGCAGGTGCTGCCGGATTCCCTCCTGCCCGAGCCGACCGAGCGCATCGTCGCCGGCCTGTTCCTCGGCACGGCGCTGTCGATCTCCTCGGTCAAGATCGTCGCCATGGTGGTGCGTGAAATGAATTTCATGCGCCGCAACCTCGGCCAGATCATCGTCTCCTCGGCGATCATCGAGGACACGTTCGGCTGGCTGATCATCGCCGTCACCTTCGGCATCGCCACCAATGGCAGCCTGCAAGTGGTGCCGCTCATCACGACGGTGGCCGAAGTGGCGCTATTCATGGTGTTTTCCTTCACCATCGGCCGCCGCGTGGTGTTCACCCTGATCCGCTGGAGCAATGATAGTTTCCGCAGCGAATACGCCGTCATATCGGTCATCCTCATCATCATGGGCGTGATGGCGCTGATCACCAATCTGATCGGCGTGCACACCGTGCTCGGCGCCTTCGTCGCCGGCATACTGGTCGGGGAATCGCCGATCCTGTCCAACCACATAGAGAGCCAGTTGCGCGGCGTCATCACGGCGCTGTTCATGCCGGTGTTCTTCGGCATGGCCGGCCTGTCCGCCGACCTCACCGTGCTTGCCGACCCGACGCTGGCGCTGCTGACGCTGGCGCTGGTGCTGATCGCCAGCATCGGCAAATTCTCGGGCGCCTTCCTCGGCGGCCGGCTGTCCGGCATGTCGCTGAAGGAGGCCACCGCCATCGGCAGCGCCATGAACGCGCGCGGCTCGACCGAGGTCATCGTCGCCTCGATCGGCCTGTCGATGAACATCCTCTCCCACAATCTGTTCACGATGATCGTCACCATGGCCGTCATCACCACGCTGGCCATGCCGCCGATGCTGCGCTGGGCGCTAGGCCGGCTGCCGGTCGGCGATGCGGAAAAGCAGCGCGTCGACCGCGAACTGCTCGACGAGCGCGGCTTCGTCTCCAAGCTGGAGCGGTTGCTGCTGCTCGTCGACGACAGCCCGGTCGGCAAGTTCGCCGCCTATCTCGGCGGTCTGGTCGGCGGCGGCAGCGGCATGCCGACCACGCTGCTCCACCTCGAGGGCGGGCAACTGCCCGGCCCTGCCCGCGACAAAGGTCCCGAGCGGGCCTCGCAGCAGGTCAAGAAGGGGGCGGCCAGGAGTGCCAGGGCTGTCCGCAAGGCCGAGGATACACCCGTCGACAAGGTCCACCTCACGGCCCGTACCGAGCTTCAGGCCACCACCGAAACGATCGCGGCCGAAGCGCGCAAGGGCTACGGCCTTCTGCTGGTCGGGCTGGACGACGCGATGACCGACAAAGGCACCTTCAGCGGTACCCTGAAGGATATCACCAGCGGCTTCGACGGCCCGCTCTGCCTGGTGCTGAATGGCGCCAAATCCAGCGGCAAGATGCCGTTGCTGCGCGCCGGCGCGACCATCCTGGTTCCCGTCAACGGCACCGAAGTCGCGCGGCGCGCGGCCGATTTCGCGCTCGCCTTGGCGCGGCCGCACCGGGCCCGCGTGAAAGCCCTCTATGTGTCGCAGGCCCGCAAGGGCAGCCCGCCAAGCTCGGTTTCGCACCGCCGCGAGGAGGCCGTGCTCAAGGATGTCGCCGATCTCGCCGACCGCTACGGCGTTGCCGTCGAAACCGCGATCAGGACGCGTGCCACGCCCGACAGGGCCATCGCCAGGGAGGCGGGCAAGGGCGCCGCCATGGTGGTGATGGGCGTCACGCAGCGGCCAGGCGACGAGCTGTTCTTCGGCGACACGGCGACCGCCGTGCTGGCCGCCGTCGCCTGCCCGGTCGTGCTTCTGGCCAGCGACCGCGTCAGGCGAGCCGAAGCCGAGGAGGCGGCAACCGAGACCGGCGCCTGATGCTCTACGGTGCTACAGGCCGAGGAACTGCCGCCCGATCACATAGCCCAGCGCCGCCGCGACGAGCGGGAACAGCGCCGGCGCGACCTTGCCGAGTAAGGAGACGCTGGTGTCCCTGGGCGGCACATAGCGTCCATTGCCAAGATTCTTGGTCATTGCGTACCCCACGCCATCGGATAATTAGCAGATGCTTATTGACGCATGGCCGAATTAACGGGTTGTAAAGAAATTCGATCGAATAGCCGACCATTGGGCGGCGCCCACAGCCTGTTTGTCGCTGATCTCTGCGCAGGCCGCCCCGGCTAGAGACAAGATACCCGCGCTTCGGCTAACGTTCCGCCGGACGCGACACCAGGGGGAGAACCGAGATGAGCAAAGCCAGTTCAACGCCGGCCGGGCAGCCGAGGCCCCCCAAGCCAAGACAACTCGCCGAGATCGCCAGCTACCACGCCCACATCTACTATGACGGGCAGGCCGAGCGGCAGCACGCCGAATGGCTGCGCCAGCGCATCGCGGAACGTTTCCGCGTGCGCCTGGGCAATTGGCACGACGGACCAGTCGGCCCGCACGGGCAGGCCATGTACCAGGTCTCCTTCGCCCCCGGGATTTTCGCGACGCTGGTTCCCTGGCTGATGCTGAACCACCAGGGCCTCAGCATCCTCATCCACCCCAACACCACCAACCCCAAGCGCGACCACCTGGTCGACCCGATCTGGATCGGGCGGGCGCTGGCGGTGCACGGGGAGGTTCTGGGCGAGGAGCATGAGGCGGAAGAGGCGCTGGAGGTGAATACGGAGCCGACGCTGGGGGCGTGAGGGCGCCCGCGATGAGGGAGCCGTTTGACGCTCTCGCGGGTATGATGATCCATCGGGGAATGACAGGACGAAACCCTTGGCCGCCGAAACCTTGCCCTATCTGTCATCCCAGTTGCTCGACCGCCTGGCAATCCCGACGGCCGACATGGTCGACGAGATCGAACGCCAGATCGTCGGCCAGCGGCGCGGCGAAGTCTGGTGCGCCCCGAAAGCGGTGGTGCTGCCGGGCGACGACCGCTACATCATGGCCACGCTCGGCGTTGCCTCCACGCCGCCCGTGCTGGCCACGAAGTCGCTGGTCGTCAATCCGCGCAACGCCGGGCGCGGACTGCCGACGCTCAATTCGCTGATCACGCTGCTCGACGCCGAGACCGGCCTGCCGCTTGCCCTGGTCGACGGCAATTGGGTGACGGAGAAACGCACGGCCGCCTTGAGCGCCGTCGCCGCCAGGCGCATGGCGAGAAGCGACGCGTTATCCCTGGCCTTTATCGGCTGCGGGGTGCAAGCGCGCGGCCATTTAGAGGCATTCGCCGACCTCTTCCCCTTGCGCGAAATCCGCGCCTACGGCCGCGGCGCCGCCAACCGCGACGGGCTGTGCCAAATGGCGCGCTCGCGCGGACTGGAAGCCATCCCCTGCGACACGGCAAGGGAAGCGGTCGAAGGCGCCGACATGGTGGTGACGACGGTGACCCTGGTGCCCAAGCCCGAACCCTTCCTCGATGCGAACTGGCTGAAGCCGGGAAGCTTCGCCGTGATGACCGACCAAGCCCTGCCCTGGCTGCGAGAGACCATGCCCCGCTTCGACCGCATCATCGTCGACGATTTGGAGCAGGAGAGGAATATGGCCAAGCCGATGGTCGACCCGGCGATGGTTGCCGGAGATTTGACC
>NZ_VFUR01000022.1:0-91081 GCF_006441095.1 Mesorhizobium sp. B2-5-4
AGACATGCAGGCTCGAACCACTCCAAAACCCCTTCGGGCCAAAAGTGTTACCCATGTCTCCGGTATAAACCGTAACCTATGTGTCCGGAACGGACCTGAAAACGTTGGCGATCCCGACAGGATTCGAACCTGTGACCATCGGCTTAGAAGGCCGGTGCTCTATCCAGCTGAGCTACGGGACCGTCGGCCGGCCAATGGGCCGGCTGAAATACTTGGCGCTGGCCGCCGGTCAATGCGTCCAGGGCGTCCTGCGGTCATAGCGGAAATTCTCCGCATAGGAAATCTGGCGGCGCTTGGTCTCTTTCGGCTCCTCGACGCGGAAGGCAAGCCCTTCCTTTTCGGCGTAGGCGACCGCTTCTTCGCGCGTGTCGAAGGTGAGCCTGATCTGGCTTCTCATGTCTCCCGAGGTGGTGTAGCCCATCAGCGGGTCGATCTTCTTGCGCATCTCGGGATCGAATTCCAGCACCCAATGGCCGGTCTTGGCCTTGCCGGACTGCATCGCGGTTTTGGCTGGGCTGAAAATGCGCGCGGACATGGCCACCTCTTTGTTGTGCGAGGCAGCGTCGCCGCCCGTAGGCCGTCATTACTGCGCATTGGCACCGGCGGCAAGGTTTTTGCACTTGCCATGTAACACCGAAATGAATAGGCAACAGACCGTTCGGAGTGTAGCGCAGCCTGGTAGCGCATCTGGTTTGGGACCAGAGGGTCGGGAGTTCGAATCTCTCCACTCCGACCATTTCTCTCTAAAATGCGATGCCGATGGCACCGAAGGGTTTTGCCCTTATTCGCGTTTCACCATTTCAGGCTCGCTTCCCTCGCCATTGCCGGCTTAAGCTGCGGCAAACGGGGGATTTGCGGTGCTTGGGATCGATGCTTGGGTGTCGCTGTTCGGGCCGGCCTATTTTGCCTATGCGGGCGTGACGGTTCCGTTCATGGTGACGTGGGCGATCGCCTGCGCGGCCTTGGCGATGTGGAACAATCGCGAGAGCCGCAGACAGGCCAGGCTGGCCCCGGGCATAGCCGCCTCCCATTCCTGGCCCGCCAGCATCGGGATGTTCGTGCTGGTCGCGGCCTGTTACATCGCCGCGCATTCCGCCGTCTATGTGGTGGTCCGGCATTTCGTCAGACTATGGCTGTGACCGCAAGCTCACCGGCTGACGGCGCCACGTTCAGAGCACACCCTCGATATCGGTTTTCGAAAAATCGGCCCCGACATACAACAGCCGGCAAGCGTGCTCCTTCGCCACTTCATAGGAGAAGCAATCGCCGAAATTGAGCGCGGCCGGATGGATGCCCTTCCCCCATTGCGCATAAGCCTCCGCGATTCGCCTGGCTGACGCCGGCGTCACCGCAACAACCTCGAAGCCAAGCCCATCAATCAGGCTGGATAGCTCGGCAGCGATGCCACGATGGGCGGCTACGATCAGCGCCTCGGCGACGGTGCCGGCGGAAATCAGGAGGTCATCTTCGGCTTCGATCGCGGCGATGCAAGCGGCGGCCCGAGGCTCATCAAGTACGATCGCCATAAGTGCAGAGGTATCGACCGCGATCACTCGGGCATGCCGTCTTCGCCATAAAGGAAATCCTGGCTACGGGCGGCGGATGGCCCCGCCTTCGCCTTGGCCGCCCCGGCAGTGCGCGCGGCTTCCAGAAGCGCCCGGCGAGCTCCCTTTTCGGGCATTGCCTTGATGGGAACCAGCCGCACGGCCGCATGACCGTGGCGGGTCAGAATAACCTCGTCGCCCGCCTCCGCGCGGCGCACCAGTTCGGTCAGCTGTCCCTTGGCGTCGGTGACGGATACCTGCATCGATCACTCCGCACGGACCATGCTGTGGTCCAAATCTTTCAACGGAAAAATAGACCATCGAATGGTCCATTTCAAGAGTTTCGACGATGCGACTGGTCAGTGTCGTTGGGTGAATGTCCGCTGCGGCGGCACCCGCTCGATACATTCTTAAAGGCAAGCTCGCCGGGCGAGAACCCCAACCGCCTCATCCCGGCGAGCCTACAACCTGATTTGGAACGCAATCAGGACCGGGGTTAGCCGGCAACCTCGCGCTGCAAGACCGGTGCCAATCTTGTGTGCCAAAACGGGACCAGGTGGAGACGGAGAATCGCTGGAGCCCTGAAGCCATCAAATCTCGAACTCACCCTGCCCCTCGTCCATGGCGCTCACGGTCTCGGCGGCCAGTGCCCTTGTGATCGGCATCTTGCGCTCCAGCGCGGTGCGATCCAGGCGCTCCACCACACGCATCGCGGTTGCCAGCGAACGTTCGATGCGCCGCACCAGATACTGCACGACATGCGGCTCGACCTCGACCTGCCGGTCGGCGAACAGCTTGGTGATGACGCCGGCGAGCAAGAGATCGTCAGGCTCGTGGATCTCGACGGTCGCCGCCGCCTTCAGCCGCGAGGCAAGATCGGGCAGCTTGACGCCCCAGGCCGACGGAAAGCGCCGCGCCGTCAGAAGCAGTGTCGAGCCAGCACCGCGCACGGTATTGATCAAATGGAACAGGCCTTGCTCATCGACCGCGCCGCTATCGACATCGTCGATCAGCGCCGGCCGCGCACCGAGATTGGCGATGCTGTCACCCATGCGCCTGGCGTCGACGGCCACCGCGTTGGCGCGAGCACGCCAGATCGAGGCCAGATGCGTTTTGCCCGAACCAGCGGGGCCTGCCAGCACCACCACTGGTGCTTGCCAATTCGGCCAGCGGTCGACCAGTGCGGCCGCCTGATTGTTGGTGCCGGAGACGACCAGCTCGTCGCGCGAGTAACCGGTGCCGTGGCCGAGATCGAGCGGCAGTTGGCGCGGCGGATCGGTTCGCTGGGCAGTCACGTCAACGACGCGGTTGTGTGCGATGGCCGCCACCGCGATCGGCCGGCAACGTCGGCGCGGGTGCCGTCGCGTGGCCCTTGTAGAGCGGCGATTCCAGATAGCGGGCGATGGCAAACCGCACCAGAACGGCAACCGCCGCGGATGCAGGAACAGCAATCAACAGGCCGACAAAACCGAACAGCGCGCCGAAGGCGAACAGCGCGAACATGAGCCACACCGGATGCAAGCCGACACTTTTGCCAACCAGCCTGGGCTGCAGGATGTTGCCTTCGACGAACTGGCCGATAAAGAAGACCACGGCAACGGCGACAATCATCGTCCAGTCCGGCCAGAACTGGACGAAGGCAACGCCGACGGCCAGCACCAGCCCGGTCAATGAGCCGACATAGGGGATGAAGGAGATCAGCCCGGCGAACAGGCCGATGAGGATGGCGAAGTTCAGCCCCGTCAGCGTCAGGCCGGTGGCATACATGGCGGCCAGCACCAGGCAGAGTGTGCCCTGGCCACGCACGAAGCCAGCGGTGGCGGTGTTGATGTCGCGTGCGATGGCGCGGACCGTCGCCACGTTGTCGCGCGGCACCCAGCTGTCGATGACCGCCACCATGCGATCCCAGTCGAGCAGCATGTAGAAGGCAACCACGGGCGTCACCACGAACAGGCTGACCACGGAGACCAGCGCCACGCCCGAACTCCAGATCGAAGTGAAAACCGTGGTGAGCAGGCCGAAACCGGAGGTCAGCAGCGAGTTCAACCCGTCGCGCAGGCCATTGGCGTTGACGCCGAATTTCTGTTCCAGCCACTTCGGATCAAAGGAGGTGATCAAGCTCTGCAGCCGCGTCAGGTACTCCGGCAGCTTGCCGGCGAAATCGGCCATCTGCGTCGCCAGCACCGGAATCAGGATGACGAAGGCCAGCACCAGCACGATGAGGAAGGTGATGAGGATGACCACGGTCGCCATGAAGCGGCTGAGGCCGAGCCGTTGCAGCCGGTCGGCGACCGGATCAAGGAAATAGGCAAGCACCATGCCGGCGACGAAGGGCAGCAGGATGGCGCTGAAGACATAAAGAAAAAGCGCCAGGATCGCGGCACCCGCCAGCCAGAAGAAGATCTGGCGGCGGAACGTGGCCGACGCCTCGGCCTCAGCCGCCGTCTCGCCGGCCGGCACTACGACGACCGTCTGGTCGTCCACGGCTTTGCCCCGCGCCACCGCTTTGGGGGCGGCCGGCTTGCGGGCAGCCTTGCCGTCGATGGGCTTGTCAGCCTGATTTACCGCCTTCGCCATAGCCGTTCATATGCCTCAGCCAAGCCACGAGATAGGCCGCGGCCGAAGCCACGGTCAAGACCCAGGACAGCAATATGAGGGTGGGCCGCAGAGGGTCGAGGTGCCCGGCAAAGGCGAGTTCGCCCAGCACAACCGCCGCCAGCGCGATCTGTATGGCGGTATTGGCCTTCGACACCAGAAACGGCTTTATCTCGACGGGATGGCCGATCACCGTGGACAACAGGACAGCGCACACGATCAGCGCGTCGCGCGACACCATGGTGACGACCAGCCACAGCGGCAATTGCCCGATGAAGCCCATGACGACGAACACCGAAACCAAAAGCAGCTTGTCGGCGATCGGATCGAGATAGGCGCCGAACCTGGACTGCTGGTTGAAGCGGCGCGCGATGAAACCGTCGACACCGTCGGAAAGGCCGGCAACGACGAAGCCGGCAAAAGCCCATTCCCAACGTGCCTGCAACATGGCCAGCACCACGGCAGGCACCAGCACAAAGCGCAGGATGGTGATCAGGTTGGGGATGGTCAACGCATTGTCCCGCCGTATTATGCCTCGAGATAGATGAGGGAGATGGAGGGCCGAGGCAAGGGAGAAGCAGGACGGGCCAGCGGCAGACGCAGTGCGCGATGCCCCGGCTATCCACGCTTTTGTCAACCAAACGGCGCCCGGTTCGGCCGTTATCCTTGCGGACCGAAACCGTTCATGCGAAGAGCCCGCAAACGAGCAGGAACATTGCGATGAGCAAGCGCGAAACCGGCCAGCATAAAACGGGCCAGAACAAAACGGCCAAGCGCAGAAACGGGCTCACCTATGCCGAGGCCGGCGTCGACATCGACGCCGGCAATCTCATGGTGGAGAAGATCAAGCCGCTGGTGCGCGCAACGCGCCGGCCAGGCGCGGATGGCGAGATCGGCGGCTTCGGCGGCCTGTTCGATCTCAAGGCCGCCGGTTTCACCGATCCGGTGCTGGTCGCCGCCAATGACGGCGTCGGCACCAAGCTCAAGATCGCCATCGATGCCGGCAAGCACGACACGATCGGCATCGACCTCGTCGCCATGTGCGTCAACGACATCGTCGTGCAGGGCGCGGAGCCGCTGTTCTTCCTCGACTATTTCGCCACCGGCAAACTCGATCCCGAACAGGGTGCCGCGATCGTCGGCGGCATCGCGCAGGGTTGCCGCCAGGCCGGCTGCGCGCTGATCGGCGGCGAGACCGCCGAAATGCCCGGCATGTATTACGGCAAGGACTATGACCTTGCCGGCTTTGCGGTGGGCGCGGCCGAACGCGGGCAGCTTTTGCCCACGGACGACATCGTCGAAGGCGACGTGCTGCTCGGCCTTGCCTCCTCCGGCCTCCATTCCAACGGGTTTTCCCTGGTGCGCCGCATCGTTGCCGCAAGCGGCCTGGCGTGGAGCGATCCGGCGCCGTTCAACGACGAGGCGACGCTGGCCGAGGCGCTGCTCGAGCCGACCCGCATCTACGTGAAATCGCTCCTCAAGGCGATCCGCAACACGCACGGCATCAAGGCGCTGGCGCACATCACCGGCGGCGGCTTCCCGGAAAACATCCCGCGCGTGCTGCCCAAGGATTTCTCGGCCGAGCTCGACCTCGAAGCCATCGACGTGCCGCCGGTGTTCTCCTGGCTGGCCAAGACCGGCGGCGTGGCGCCGGAAGAGATGATGCGCACCTTCAACTGCGGCATCGGCATGATTTTGGCTGTCGCTTCGGGTCAGGCGGCGCAGGTTGCGGCCGTCCTGCAGGAAGCCGGCGAGACGGTGACGCCGATCGGCCGCATCGTGCCGCGCCGCGACGCCGGCGTCATCTATCGGGGCTCGATCGGCCTATGAGCGCGCGGAGGAAACGCACAGTCGTTCTGATTTCGGGGCGCGGCTCCAACATGACCGCGCTGATCGCGGCGGCCAGCGACCCGTCCTTCCCTGCCGAGATCGCAGGCGTCATCTCCGATAAGGCTGACGCCGCCGGCCTCGTCATCGCCAGGGCACGCGGCATCGCCACACAGGTCATTTCGCGCGCCGACCACGGCAGCAAGCAAGCGCATGACGCGGCGATCGACGCGGCACTCGCGGCCTTCAATGCCGACATCGTGGCGCTGGCGGGCTATATGCGCATCCTGACCCCCGGCTTTGTCCAGAAATGGCAGGGCCGCATGATCAACATCCACCCTGCCCTGCTGCCGGCCTTCAAAGGGCTCGATACCCATGCCCGCGCGCTGGCCGCCGGTATCCGCATCCATGGCTGCACGGTGCATTTCGTGACATCCGAGATGGATGACGGCCCCATTATCGCCCAGGCTGCGGTGCCGGTGATGGTCGGCGACAATACCGATACGCTGGCTGCCCGGGTACTGAAGGCCGAACATCGGCTCTATCCGCTGGCGCTTGGACTGGTGGCCGAAGGCAAGGCGCGCATGGAGGAGGGCCGCGCCGTGCTCGCCCACTTTGCCGACGATGCCGACAACGGCACCTCGGTGGTGATGGCACCCGACCCGCTGCGCGAGGAGGCCGATCTCGAGCAGCTGGCGCGGATCACGCCTTAAGCCGAGGACACGGCGATGAAACAGCTGCTCCTCCTACGCCATGCCAAATCGAGCTGGGATGATCCTGATCTCGATGATTTCGACCGGCCGCTCGCGGAACGTGGGTTGAAGGCAGCCCGATTGATCGGTCGCGAGCTTGCCGCGCGCGACTGGCTGCCGGACCTTGCATTGGTGTCACCGGCGCTGCGCACCCGCGATACGTGGCGGCTGGTGGCGGCGGAACTGCCGGCGCAGCCTCGGGTCGCGTTTGCCCAGGCGCTTTACGATGCTCCAGCGGCGGATATTCTGAGCCAGGTACGCAAAGCAGACCCGTCGAGCGGCTGCCTGCTGGTTCTCGGCCACAATCCAGGCCTGGAGGATCTGGCAAAACAGCTTGCCGGATCGGGATCGGAGGCGAAAGCGCGCAAGAGGCTCGAGCAAAAGTTTCCGACAGCAGCCCTCGCGCGCTTCGTCTTTGAACACGATTGGTCTGCCCTGTCGGCCGCCCGGCTGACGCACTGTCTGCGGCCGAAGGATCTGAGCTAGACGGGTGCGGCAGATCAGACCTGCCGCACCCCTGACATCAGTTGCCCCATATGCCCTGGCCGGGCTCCGGCCAGTCGATGCCGGGCTTGATCTTGGTGTCGGCAGCCTTGTGCCTGGTCATATTCGTGTTGTTGTCGACGGCGCCGGTGGCGGCGTGGTCCACGCCGGCGACCGGGGCGACCGGCTGGTTGGCATTGTCCGAGCCATAATGGTCGCTGCCGGCGAGTGCACCTCCGGTTGCGACGAGCATAGCGGCGGCAGCGAGAGCAAGTCTGTTCATTTCAATCTCCAGGTCATTCGTTGGGCGGCGTCTTGGGAGGACGGTTCCGCTGAGGACAAGACCAGAACCAGCCTGGTTTTATTCCTGACCGTGAAATGTTTTTTGCCGACTGCGAAGATCGGCTGATACGGCAATGCCCAGGGCTCATCCAAAAAAACAAGAGCGGCGGGCCAGGCCCACCGCTCTTTGACGTCGAGTTAGTCGAGGCCCCGCGCGGGATCAGCGGCCCCAGTTGCCCTGGCCGGGATCCGGCTGATTAGAGTCGGGCGTCAGTTTGAAACCGCGGTGTTCGACCGGCTTGCGGATCGAAGCCGTATAGCTGTGGTCGATCCTATCCGCAGGCGCGGTGACAGCCGGCTGATTGACGTTGTCCGAGCCATAGTGGTCGCTGCCGGCGAAGGCGCTGCCCATGGCAACGAGAATGGCGGCGGCGGTAAGTGCGATCCTGTTCATTTTCTTTACTCCAATAGTTCTGGTCTGTCCGTCAAGTGGCGTGCCTTGGGAGGACTTCGCGTCGCTCGGACCACCTGGAAGTGGGTTTTTCGTTCGCCGGCTTCCAATCACGAAGATGTTCCTTCACGGCCAGATTCCGGACCTCAAAGGTCAACAACGAATTTGAAAATAAGACGATTTTCATCAGCAATAACAGATTTTTACTGAAGATCTCACGGGGCATTGCATTGTATTTCGCCGAGTTCCGATTCGCGCTGCGCTCACGGCTCGTCAACATTAATTGAACCGACTGGTTCGATCCGTGATCAGCACGCGGGCTGCGCCCGCTCGATGGTTGTCCGGCATGGCCGGCCCGGTTGGCTCAACCGGTCGCTCTGCCAAAAAAAAAACAAGAGCGGCGGGCCAAGCCCACCGCTCTTTGTCGTCACGCGATGCTTGAAGGGATCAGCGGCCCCAGATGCCTTGGCCCGACTGAGCAGGCACCTTGGCATTGACGTCAGCCTGCGCTTTGTCCGCCTTCAGGATCGAACCGGTGCGGAAGGTGTCGACATTAGAGGTCGACTGGCTGGCAACCGGCTGGTTGGCGTTGTTGGAGCCGTAGTTGTCGCTGCCGGCAAAAGCGGTGCCCGTGGCAACGAGAATGGCGGCGGCGGTGAGTGCGATCTTGGTCATTTCAAGTACTCCTGAATTCAAAGGTGGATGGATTGGCAGTCGCGATTAGCGGCCGAAGAGGTTGCGGTCAGCGCCCTGCGGAGCCTGGACCGACGCTGCCGTCGACTTCGAGGTCGAAGCGGTGACCGAATGGTCGACAGTGGCGGCAGGCTGGTTGGCGTTGGCCGAGCCATAATTGTCGCTGCCGGCAAAAGCAGTGCCCGTGGCAACGAGGATGGCGGCGGCGGTAAGAGCGATCTTGGTCATTTTATTTACTCCAGAATTTCTTTGTTCTGTCCGTCTAGTGGCGTGCCCTTGGGAGGATTTCGCGTCGCTCGGACCACCTCCAGATGGAAAAGGCCTCTTGGGATTTCTAGTCGCATCGGTTTTGCAGTATTTCATTACATTATGGACAATGCATATTGCACCGCAGCATTTTTAGTCTGATTTATCACACGTTTTCAGATAGTTAGTGTTTCCATTTCGGGCGCATGCCAGAGCAGATCGGAGGACATTGTTCACCCTTTGCTATACAATCCGTCAACCAGAACCGAACCGTTCGGTTCGATTTAATTAAAAACGGGGTGTCTGAGCCTATAAAAATTCGGATCCCGACCGCGGCCAAGCCGCATTTGCCTTGCGTTGCGATCGAGACTATCGATCATTTCGGGTCCGATTGCCGAATGGGCCCGCCAATCGAGCCCGAGGCGGCCGTTGAGACCGAAAGTGGGCGGATGCTGGAACGGCAATAGACATGCGATTGCTGCTTGTGGAGGACAATCGCGAACTGGCGGACTGGCTAGGCAAGACCTTGCGCCAGGCGAATTATGTCGTCGACATCGTCCATGACGGCGAGGATGTCGAGCATGCGCTCGCCGCCGGCGACCACGCGCTTGTCATTCTCGATCTTGCGCTGCCTCGCATGGGTGGACTGGAAGTGCTGCGTATGCTGCGAACACGCGGCAACCGGGTGCCGGTGATCGTACTGACTGCCAATGCCAGCCTCGATGGCCGAGTCAAAGGCCTCAACGAAGGCGCCGACGACTATCTGCCGAAGCCCTTTCAGATCGAGGAACTCGAAGCACGCATCCGCGTCCAACTGCGCCGCGCCAATGTCCGGACGGCACCGGTCGTTGCCTGCGGCGACCTCGTCTTCGACACCAACACCAGGCTGTTTTCGCTCGGCGGCGAGACGCTGGCATTGACGCCGCGCGAACATGCCGTGCTCGAGCAGTTGATGATCAAGGCAGGACGCACCGTGAGCAAGGCCGCCTTGTCCGCGGCGATCTATGACTTCGAGACCGACGCCGATCCAAGCGCCATCGAGATCTATGTGCACCGTGTGCGCAAGAAGCTTGAAGGCTCGCGGGTCCAGATCACCACTTTGCGTGGCCTCGGCTATCTCTTGCGCCACGATGATCTGGCGCCATGATGATTTGGCGCTATGAAGACTAACAGCCTGCGCCTGCAATTGCTGGCCTGGGTCGTGCTCCCCCTGGCCGGGCTTGCGACCATCAATCTGTGGACCAGCCAGCGCAACGCTCTGGCGACCGCCGATCTGGTCACCGACCGCATGCTGGTCGGCTCGGCTCGCGCCATCGCCGAGCAGGTCGCCATGGCCGATGGCGTACTCGATGCCACCATCCCGCCGGCGGCGATCGAGATGTTCGATACCGGCGATCGCGACAGCGTCTACTATCGCGTCGAGACCGCCGGAGGACGGTTGCTGACCGGCTACCCCGATTTGCCGCAAGCGCCGCGGCATGCGAGCGTCGAGGCGAGCTATCGCGACCATATGTTGCGGCTCTTGACGCTCAGCCACGCGGTGATCGGCGCCGGCGGCGATTCCCCCATAACGGTCACCGTGGGCATAACGCTCTCCGGGCATGATGCGATGGTGAGGCGGCTGTGGCTCAGCGCCTTCGTCCAGCAACTGGCGCTCGTGGCGATCGCCGGCGTGTTCGTGCTGCTTGGCCTGCGCCGCGGCCTGGCGCCATTGATGAGCCTGCGCGACGCGGTGCGTTCGCCAAGCCGAAGCGACCTCGATCCGGTTGACGTGCCGGGCGCGCAGAGCGAAATCCGGCCTCTGATAGAGGCGCTCAACGCCTACATGGAACGGGTGCGCGCGCAGATGGGAGCGCAGCGCCGTTTCATCGCCAATGCCGCACATCAATTGCGCACGCCGCTGGCGCTGCTATCGACGCAGGCAAGCTATGCGCTACGCGAAACCGCCACCGATGCGCGCCAGGAAGCGCTGGTGGCGCTGCAGGCCAGCTCCGGCAAGCTGGCGCGGCTGGCCGAACAATTGCTCACCCTGTCGCGTGCCGAGCCTGGCAGCCGGCGGCCACGCGCCGATCGCATCGACCTGACAGAAGCCGCCCGCCATGTACTGGAAACGCAGGCGCCCGCGGCGATCGCCCGCAAGATCGATCTCGGGCTGGAGGAAACAGGGCCGGTTGCAGTCATTGGCGACGGCACCATGCTGCGCGAGATGATCGTCAATCTTGTCGACAACGCGCTGCGTTACTCGACGGCAGGCGCCAGCGTGACGGTGAAGCTGGCCGCCATCGATAGCGAAGCCGTGTTGACGGTAGCCGATGACGGGCCCGGCATCCCTGCCGAAGAGCGGGATCACGTGTTCGAGCGCTTTTATCGCATCGCCGGTTCGACCGAGGAAGGCAGCGGCCTGGGCCTCGCCATCGTGCGCGAGGTTGTCGAGAATGCCGGCGGCCGCGTCACCCTCGGGGATGGCGCGGCCGGCGGTCTGGTGGTCGAGGTCAGGTTGCCCCTGGCCTGAACCGACCCGCGCCCAGCGCGGGCTCGGACTGTCCTCGGAACAAAATCAGGTGCCCTGCTCGTTGAACGGCGCCGGCCGCCACTTGACGACATAGTTCTCGAAGCGGGTGATGATGAATTCCACCACCAGCGCCATAACCGCCAGGATGATCATGGCGGCGAAGACGCCATTGGCGTTGAAGGCGCCCTGCGCGGTCGAGATCAGCAGGCCCATGCCTTGCTTGGCGCCGAGGAATTCGCCGACCACGGCGCCGACCAAGGCAAAGCCGAAGCTGACATGCAGGCTGGCCAGGATCCAGCTCATCGCCGACGGGATAATGACGGTGCGGGTGATCTGGAACGGCGAGGCACCGAGGATCTGGGCGTTGGCGATCATCGCCCTGTCGGCCTCGCGAACCCCCTGGAAGGCGTTGGCGAAAACGACGAAGAACACCATCACCACGGCGAGCGCCACTTTCGAGGCCATGCCTAGGCCGAGCGCGATGATGAAGACAGAGCCGAGCACGACGCGCGGCACGGAATTGGCGATCTTGATGTAGATCGAAAAGACATCGGCCAGCAGCCGGTTGCGGCCGAGAATGATGCCGGCGGCGATGCCGCCCAGTGCGCCGATGGCGAAGCCGAGGAAGGTTTCCTCCAGCGTCACATAGATCTGCAGCCAGAGCGGTCCCTGCGAGGTGCCCTCGGTGATCCAGGACCAGATCTGTTCCCAGATGCCCGAGGGGCTGGCGAAGAAGAACGGGTCGATGATGTTATAGTCGGCGCCGAGTTCCCACAGGCCAAGGAACGCAACGAGGATAGCCAGGCGCAGGCCGATGACCAAAGCATGGCGGCGGCGCAGCCGGGCCCTCGCCCGGGCCTCGGCAACGGCAATGGAGGCATCGCGGACGGCGGCATGGGAAGCGGTGGGAGAGATAGCGGTCATGTTGGTGTCTCCTCTCAATGCCCGCTCTGCAAGGTGCGGCTCTGGCCGAGCTGCACTTCTTCGCGCAGGTCGTTCCAGATCACCTTGGCGATCTCGACGAATTTCGGGTCGTAACGGATGTCGGCCATGACACGCGGACGCGGCAGGTCGATGCGGTAGACGCTCTTGACCGTTCCCGGCCCGGCGGTGAGCACATAGACCTTGTCGGCCAGCGCCACCGCCTCCTCCAGATCGTGGGTGACGAAGACGACGGAGGATTTCTGTTCCGACCACAGGCCGAGCAATTCGTCCTGCATGGCCGTGCGCGTCTGCATGTCGAGCGCACTGAACGGCTCGTCCATAAGCAGAATCTTCGGCTGGTTGATGAAGGTCTGGGCAAGGGCGACGCGCTTGCGCATGCCGCCCGAAAGCTGGTGCGGATAATGTTTTTCGAAGCGGCCGAGGCCGACGCGGGCGATCCAGTCGCGGGCCCGATCATAGGCCTGCGCCTTGGCGATCCCGCGATAAAGCGGACCGGCGGCGACATTGTCGATGACGCTTCGCCAGGGAAAAAGCGCATCGGCCTGGAAGACGAAACCGATGTCGCGGCTGATATCGGTGACCGGTTTGCCCATGACGCGGACATGACCTGTGGTCGGCCGCAGCAGGCCGGTGACGAGGTTGAGCGTCGTCGACTTGCCGCAGCCGGTCGGCCCGACGACGCAGGCGAATTCGCCACGCGCCACCGTCATGGTGAAGTCGCGGATCGCCGTCATCATATGGCCGTCGGGCGTGACGAAGCGTAGCGTCACATCATCGATGGCGATCGCGGCATCGGCCGGCGGCGCGGCCTGAGACAACTTCTCAGCCGCCATCGTTTGCACTTGCATGGCATACTCCTGTGGCGATGATGCGAGAATGCCCTGCGGCCAAAACTGTGGTCGCCATCTCTCGACATCGGTAGGCGCGCCGCTGCCAAATCGATTCAGGCCAGCGGCGCAACTTGTTGTTCCTCAAGAGCGAACCGGGTAACCCGCCTCGCCTGCCTGCCTACTTGGCGGCGTCGACGAATTCCGTCGTGAAGGTTTTCGACAGGTCGATCTGCTTGCCCTGCAGGCTCTTGGAGAAGGTCGACAGAACTTTCAGCACCGTCTCGGGGCCATCGGCCGGCATGCGTCCGTCGGGCGTGAACATCGCCTTGCCGCCGGCGAGCCCCTGGATATAGAGATCCTTGTTGCCGGCGTAATAGTCCTTCGGCATCTTGTCGGCGATCTCCTCGGCCGAATGGCCGGCGATGAACTTCATCGTCTTGACGAAGGCATTGGCGAGCTTCTGTGCTTCGTCCTTGTGGCCTTCGACCCAGGAAGACTGGACGTAGAAGGATGCCGCAGGATAGTCGCCGCCCAGCGCTTCCTTGGTCTTTTCGGGCGTGCGCATGTCGACCAGGACTTTGGCCTCGCCGGTCTTGAGCAATTTCGCGATGGTCGGCTCCGTGGTCATGCCGGCCTGAATTTGGTCCTGCTTGACGGCGGCGATGAAGGTATTGCCGGCGCCGACCGGCAGCAGCGTGTAATCACCCGGCTTCAGGCCGCTGCGGACGGCAAGATATTGGGTCAGGAAATCGGTCGACGACCCAAGCCCGGTGACGCCCAGCGTGGCGCCCTTGAAGTCGGCCGGCGACTTGATCTCCGGGTGCTTGGCGGAGACCAGTTCGACCTCGCCAGGGGCCTGGCTGAACTGGACGATCGACTGGATGTATTTGCCCTTTGACTGTAGGTCGACAGTGTGGTCGTAAAAGCCGACAACGCCCTGCACGGCGCCGGCCAGCAATTCATTCTCGGCCTCGACGCCGGCTCGCGAGTTGATCAGTTCGACGTCGAGCCCCTCATCCTTGAAGTAGCCGAGCTGCTGGGTGAGCACGGCCGGCAGGTAAATCTGCTTTTCCATGCCTCCGACGATGATGGTGATCTTGTCCGCGGCGGACGCCGCGGTCGCGCCCGTGCCGACAATGGCGAGCGTCAGCGCCGCCGAACGCAAGATGCACTTCGAGATCAAACCGGTCATGTAACTTCCTCCACCTGGGCGGTGCGCCATCCAGGCTGCGCCGCATTCCTCCTGCCGGCCACTCCCGCACCGGTCACGCGGCGAACGCCGCAATGAATCAATTGCATGCCCAAGCTTTCAGCTGGCTTTCAGCCACTTCAGCAACCGGGGAATGAAAATAGCCAGGATTTGCCGGTTACGATGCGCCAAAACCCAATACGTCGCGCATGTCGTACTCGCCGGGAGCGCGGCCCGCCACCCAGAGTGCCGCGGCGATGGCGCCACGCGCGAACATGATGCGGTCGCCAGCCGCATGCGACACGGTGACGGTTTCGCCCTCGGCGCAGAAGCTGACGCTGTGCTCGCCGACGATGCCGCCGCCGCG
Source organism: Mesorhizobium sp. B2-5-4 (assembly GCF_006441095.1). Taxonomy (NCBI): domain Bacteria; kingdom Pseudomonadati; phylum Pseudomonadota; class Alphaproteobacteria; order Hyphomicrobiales; family Phyllobacteriaceae; genus Mesorhizobium; species Mesorhizobium sp. B2-5-4. Next base: position 14,717 of record NZ_VFUR01000022.1, read on the forward strand.
CGCCACCGCGAAGCCGATCTCGCCCGCCGGCCGCGTGCCGGTGACGCCATCGCGGACGCGCCTGGCAACCGCGTCCAGTTCGACGCCGCGTCCGCCGGCAACGGCTTGCCCCAGCATCAGCGCCGTGCCCGATGGAGCGTCGACCTTATGGCGATGATGCGCCTCGAAAATCTCGGCATCCCAGTCTTGCGGGCCAAGCGCCCGCGCTGCCCGCCCGACTAATCCGACCAACATGTTGAGCCCGAGCGAGAAGCTTCCGGACCGCACAATTGCGACGGTTTTCGCGGCGGCGGCGATGGTGGCCAGTTCGGCGGCATCGAAACCCGTCGAGCCAATTACCAGCGCTGGTCCACCGCGCTCCGCACAGAAGCTGGCCAGATCGGCGGAGGCGGCCGGCGTGGTGAAGTCGATGACCACATCGGCCACGGCAAGCCCCTCGTCGCGGCTCACCAGCCCATCACCGACACTGTCTGGGCGGTGAAAGCGGGCGGCAAGCGCCAGGCGCGCATCAGCCCGCACCGCATTCGCCATCTGGCGTCCCATGCGGCCGACCGCGCCTGATATGGCGATCCTGATCGGCGGTTGCGCCATCGACTCCTGCTATTTCCACATCCCGCGCATGCGGGCGCCGATGTCGACGCGCACCTCCGGCCGGGGTGCCCTGCCCTGCACCGCTTGCGCGGCCGGCCACGAAAGCTGCTGGAAGGCGGCAAGGATAGAGGGCGGAATGAAACGGGTGCGCGAGGCATAGAGATGGCGGTCGCCGCGCGCCGCCTGGCCGTGCGGAAAGAAGCGCTGCGGCATGACCAGGTTGAGGCTGTCCTTGGCTCGTGTCATCGCCACGTAGAGCAGCCGGCGCTCTTCCTCGATGTCCTCCTTGGTGCCGACGCCGAGATCGGCCGGAATGCAGCCATCGACCGTGTTGAGCACGAAGACGTTCTTCCACTCCTGGCCCTTGGCCGAGTGGATGGTGGACAGGATCAGATAGTCCTCGTCGCGATGCGGCGGCCCGGCCTGATCGCTGGTCGCGTCCGGCGGATCGAGCGTCAGCTCGGTCAGGAAGCGTTCGCGCGAGGCATAGCCCGAGCCGATCTGCTCGAGCTGCAGCAGGTCGGCGCGGCGCGTGATCGCATCCTCGTGGATGCGTTCCAGATGCGGTTCGTACCACAGCCTGATCTGTTCGAGGTCGGCTGGCCATTTGGCGCCAGCTCGCAAGCCGGAATAAAGCGAGACAAAACCCGGCCAATCGTCGGCGGCGCGCTGCGGCGGACGCCAGCCGGCCAGGCCCATCGCCTCGTCCAACGCCGACGTCATCGCTTCGACGATTTGCGCGGCGGCGGAAGGGCCTATGCCCGGCAGAAGCTGCAGCACGCGAAAACCCGCGACACGGTCGCGCGGGTTTTCGGCGAAGCGCAGCACCGCCAGCACGTCCTTGACGTGGGCTGCATCGAGGAATTTCAGGCCACCGAACTTGACGAAGGGAATGTTGCGCCGCGTAAGTTCGATCTCCAGCGGTCCGCTGTGGTGCGAGGCACGAAACAGCACCGCCTGCGACTTTAGCGCGGTGCCAGCCTCGCGCTCCGCCAGGATGGTGTCGCAGACGAAATTGGCCTGCTCGACCTCGTCACGCACGGTCACAAGTCTTGGCTTGTCGGCGGATTTGCGTTCCGACCACAGGTTCTTGGTGAAGCGCTCCGAAGCTTCGCCGATGACCGCATTGGCGGCCGCCAGAATGGTCTCGGTCGAGCGGTAATTGCGCTCCAGCATCACCACATCGGCGGTCTGGGCGAACTGCCTGGGGAAGTCGAGGATGTTGCGCACTTCGGCAGCGCGGAACGAGTAGATCGACTGCGCGTCGTCACCGACCACCGTCAGCCCGGCGCCGTCGGGTTTCAGCGCAAGCAGAATCGACGCCTGCAGCCGATTGGTATCCTGGTATTCGTCGACCAACACATGGTCGAAACGCCCGCCGAGATGCGTGGCGATCTCAGGCTCGGCGGTCATCTGCGCCCAGTAGAGCAGCAGATCGTCGTAATCGAGCACGTTCTGCGCCTGCTTGGCCTCGACATAGCCGGCAAACAGCTGCTTGAGCTGCTCGGCCCAGCCGGCGCACCAGGGGAAAGCAGATCCCAGCACCTCGCCGAGCGGCACCTGCGCGTTGACGGCGCGCGAATAGATGGCAAGGCAGGTGCCTTTGGTCGGAAAGCGCGCTTCCGTCCGGGAGAAGCCGAGTTCGTGGCGTACGAGATTCATCAGATCGGCGGAATCCTCGCGATCATGGATGGTGAAGGCCGGATCGAGGCCGATCTCCATTGCATAATCGCGCAGCAGCCGCGCACCGATGCCATGAAAAGTGCCGGCCCAGGTCAGCGCATCCGTGATCACGGCAGCATCGCGGCCTAGCACCTCGCCGGCGATGCGCTCGACGCGCCTGGCCATTTCGGATGCGGCGCGCCGCGAAAACGTCATCAGCAGGATGCGGCGCGGGTCGGCTCCCTTGACGATCAGATGAGCGACGCGGTGCGCCAGGGTGTTGGTCTTGCCGGAGCCGGCACCGGCGATGACCAGCAGCGGGCCTGCAATCTTGCCGTCGCCATGTTCGACGGCCTGGCGTTGGGCGTCGTTTAGCCGGGCGAGATAAGCCGGCTGGACGGTCGAGTCCAAAAAGGTCGAATCATGGGCGGCGAGGTTCATCGCCCATCAAGCATCGTTTCCGCTTTGTTCGCAACAGAGAAGCAGCTCCGCCAATTCGGCGAAACAAGAAGGTCAGCGTTTCGGGTCAACGCCCATCGACGCCGATTGCCGGCGCAACGCCTCGCGGTCGTTTGCGGGCGCCGGCAGCAAGAGAGGATCGACACTGTCGGGTACCTCATCGATCATCTTGCGGGCGAGACGGTAAGTAACAAAGGCCAACGTGCCAACCAGGAGCAAACGGATCATGCGGCGGTCCTCCTTCGCTGGGTCAACCTGAGGCAGGGGATTTTGTTCCCTCGGTGCAATCGAGCAACCAAACCGACACCGCGTCGTTTTGGGGGTGGAGGAAATAGCGATGAAAAAGCTAGTACTGATCCTCGCGCTGGTGGCCTTGGCTCTCTCGGCTTGCGACAACAAACTGCCGCCGACAAAGGCGCCTGGAGCGGACCAAGACCTCGCAATTCCTGTCGTGAACAATGGCATTGCTGGCCAGTGAATGGTGCCCTGCGCCAGACGATTACGGCATCGCCCTCACGCATTGCCTCGAGGCGATCGAGGCGGAACTTGGAATCGCGCAGTTCGTGGCCTGCGTCCTGGCGCAGCTGTTGTATCTGGGCCGAGGCAGCGGTCAAGTTTCGTTCGAGTTCAGCGATAAGCGCGCGCACCCGCCGCGCTTCGTCCTGACGCACGCCTTTATCCAGTTCCGCCCGCGCATCTATGAACCACAGCAAACTAAAAGCCCGCCGCGGTCATGGCAGCAAAACTCTAACTTCCGCCAAGCGCGAGCATTCTAAATTTAACGAAAGCTAATTTAGCACAGGGAAGAAGGCCGGCGCCGCTTGGGAGGTAATCTGATAGCGCCGGCCAGGCGGATATCAGGTCCGCCGCGCCAGGGAGGCTAGCTGAGTCTTGCCGTTGCGTCATGCGAGATCAGGGATTTCAACCGTTCCCGGGCGTTTTCCCCCCGTAAAATGCCGCGAAAAGCCCATGAGGGTTCAAGTCCCAAGCCGCTGCCTGGCGATGGCGACATGGAAATTGACACCGAACAACAGCCCATCATCGTTGAAGTCGTAGCTGGAATTGTGAAGCGGTGCCGAGACCTCGCCATTGCCGAGGAAGACGAAGCAGCCCGGCACATGATCGAGGAAGCGGGCGAAATCCTCCGATGCCGTCATCGGCTCGCGGGCGACCGCGATATTGCCGGGCTCGAACACGTGTCCGGCGGCGGCGAAGGCCGCATCGACCAGTTCGGCATCGTTGCGCAAAGGCACGAATTCCCTGGTATAGTTGACCTCGGCGGTGACATTGTAGGCGGCAGCGATACCTTCGGCGACAATGCGCATCTGGCGTTCGATCGCGGCGCTGACCTCGGGGCGGAAACTGCGCGCGTCGCCAAGGATGCGGGCAAGGCCCGGCAGCGCGTTGCGGGTGCCGTCGGTGATCAATTCGGTCACCGAAACCACGGAAATGTCGGCCGGGCTCAGCCGTCGCGAGACGATGGTCTGCAGGTTGGTGACCAGCGCACAGGCGGCAACCAGCGTTTCCTGACCCGAATGCGGCCGAGCAGCGTGGCCGCCCAACCCCCTGAGGACGATCTCGAAAATATCTTCGGCCGACATGACCGGGCCGGCGCGGGTTTCGAAATGCCCGACAGGCAGGCCCGGCATGTTGTGCAGGCCGAATATCTCGTCGAAGGGAAAGCGCTGCATCAGGCCATCATCGAGCATCGCCAACGCGCCTTTTCCCCATTCCTCCGCCGGCTGGAAGATGAAGCGCACCGTGCCGTCGAAACCACCCTCCCCAGCCAGAAGCTTGGCCGCACCCAGCAGCATCGCCGTGTGGCCGTCATGGCCGCAGGCATGCATGAGACCGGGATTGCCGGAGCGGTGGGGCGCGGTCGATTGCTCCGATATGCGCAGCGCATCCATGTCGGCCCGCAGCGCGATGGCACGGTTGCCGCTGCCACGCTTCAAAGTGCCGACGACGCCGGTGCCGCCGACACCCTCGGCGACATCGTCCAGGCCGAATTCGCGCAGCTTGGCCGCGACGAAGGCCGCCGTGCGCTTTTCCTCGAAGCCGAATTCGGGATGCGCGTGCAGATCGCGCCGCCATCCGGTCATCTCCAGCTTCAGCGCATCGCGATCGATTTCAGCCATTGTCTGATATCTCCTGATCCGCAAGGCGGGTGACGACATCAAGCAGGATGTTGGCGCCGGCGACAAGCTCGGCATCGGCGGTATGTTCGCGCGGATTGTGGCTGATGCCGCCGGCGCTCGGCACGAAAATCATCGCCGCGGGCGCAAGGCGCGCCATCATCTGCGCATCGTGGCCGGCGCCTGAGGTCATGCGCTTCGATGCATACCCGCGCTTCTTCGCGGCGGCTTCGATCAATTCGACAATGCTGATATCGAAGATCACAGGCTCGAAGCGGGCCAGCCGCTCGACCGAGATCGCGACGCCATCGCCGGCCGCGAGGTCCTCAAGAAACGCGGCGAGCGCGGCTTCCTCGGCTTGCAGGCGATGCTCGAAAGGGTCGCGCAGGTCGACGGTGAAGACGGCGCGCGAGGGGATGACATTGATGGCGTTTGGCTCGAAACGCATCGTGCCGACCGTCGCAACAGTCGGCGTGTTCGAAGCCTTGGCGCGGTCGTGCAGGAACGTGACGACACGCGCAGCCGCATGCCCGGCGTCATTGCGCATCGACATCGGCGTGGTGCCGGCGTGGTTGGCGATGCCGTCTATGGTGATGCGCTGCCAGGAGATGCCTTGGAGGTTTTCCACAGCACCGATCGGTACGCCTTCGCGTTCCAGGACCGGGCCCTGCTCGATATGCAATTCGAGATAGACATGCGGTTGGAGGAAGCCCGGCTCCTCGTCGCCGGCATAGCCGATGCGGGCCAGTTCCTCTCCCAGCACGCTGCCATCGGTGCCGACGGCCGCCAGCGCCTCGTCGATACCGACGCCGCCGGCATGGACCAGTGAACCCATCATGTCAGGGGAATAGCGAACCCCTTCCTCATTGGTGAAGGCGGCGACCGCGAGCGGGCGCGACGGGACAAGAGCCGACGCCTTCAGCGTTTCGATCACCTCCAGCCCGGCGAGCACGCCGTAGCAGCCGTCATAGATGCCGGCATCGATGACAGTGTCGATATGCGAGCCGATGAGGATCGGCGCATGGCCAGCATTCTCCGGCACCCGCCAGACTCCGAAGATATTTCCCATGCGATCGATGGCGATTTCGAGACCGGCCTCGCGCAGCCAGCGGACGAAGCGGTCGCGACCCAGCCTGTCGGCGTCGGAGGCGGCCAGCCGCACCAATCTGCCCTCGCCATCACGACCGATGCCGCCGAGCTCGCGGATGCGGCCAAGCAGCCTTTGTGCGTCGATCGAGGTCATTGCGTCGATCAAGGTCATGGCGTCACTCCAGAAAGCACCTTGCCGGCAAGCACATCCGCCGGACTCATGCCGACGAGTTCGGCATAGCGGCGGGGATCTGTCGCGCCTTCGGTGTTGACGACCAGCACGCGCGAAGTGGCGTCGAGGCCAAGCTCGGCCTTGTGATCGGCCATCGCCCGGATCAGCCCGGCAAGGCCGACCCCGCCGCTTTCACCGGCGACGATGGCCGGATCATTGCCGGCCGGGCGTGCCAGCCGCCGCATCACGGCGATGGCTTCGTCCTCGTCGACGGTCATGAACGCATCGGCGACGCGTGCCAGCACGCGCCAGGCGACCGGCGAGGCCTCGTAGCATTCGAGCATCGCCATGACTGTCGCCTCGCCATGCGCGATCTTGACCGGATGCCCGGCCTTGGCGGCGCCGAAAACGCAGGCGGCACGGGCGGGTTCCACCACCGTGAAAACCGGTCTGGTTTCGCCGAGCACGATGGCGAGATGGCCGGCGATCGCGGCCGCGATGCCGCCGACGCCGGCCTGCACGAAGACATGGGTCGGCGGTTCGGAGAGCTGGCGCAGCGCCTCGCGCACGATCGCCGTGTAACCCTGCATGACAAGGCCTGGAATGCGTTCGTAGCCCGGCCATGAGGTATCGGAAACCACCGTCCAGCCTTTCTCCGCGGCGACACGCGCCGCCTGCCTGACCGAATCGTCGTAATTGCCGCCGACGCGGATCATCTCCGCGCCGTAGCGGGCGATGGCCGCGACGCGCTCGTCGCTGACGCCGGCATGGACAAAGATCGCTGCCTTTGCGCCGACAAGCTCGGCGCCTTGCGCGACGGAGCGGCCATGATTGCCGTCGGTAGCGCAAGCAACCGTCATGGTGGCCGCGACCGACCGGACTTCGGGCCGTTCGAGATCGCCGACATCGACGGAGCGGCCGAGCCGCTTGCTTGCCTCCTCCAGGACCAGACGGAAGACCGCATAGGCGCCGCCCAGCGCCTTGAAGCTGCCTAGGCCGAGGCGAAAGCCCTCATCCTTGACATGCAAGGTGCCGAGGCCGAGTTCTCCAGCCAACGCCGGCAGGGCGTGCAGCGGCGTCGTCAGGTGATTGTCACGGCAGGCAAGGAAACGCTCGACAGTGTCCGCCCCGGCGGTGCCGAGGGTTTCGGCATCGGCCGCGTCCAGCGGCTGGCGGTACAAGGCATGGCGATTGGGTAGGAACATTGGCGGGCTCTCCTTGGCGTCGTCCAAGAAAAGATATTGCAAACCATGCGCAAAAAGCGCCCGTAATTTGGCTCTCGAAATGCAAGTTTGTTTCGTCGGGACAGCAATGCCTCATTCGCCAGCCTCACTCGACAGCTTCGATCTCGCCATCCTTGCCATCCTGCAGCGGGACAACACGACGCCGCAACGGTTGATCGGCGAGGCGGTGAACCTGTCGGCGCCGGCCGTGCAGCGCCGCATCAAGCGCATGGAGCAGACCGGCGTCATTGCCGGCAATGTCGCCATCGTCGAGCCTGCGGCCGTCGGCCAGCCGATCACCCTCTTCGTCGAGGTGGAGCTCGAGAGCGAACGCACCGAATTGATCGACGAGGCCAAGAGGCAATTCTCGGCGGAGCCGCAAGTACAGCAATGCTATTATGTCACCGGCGAGGCCGACTTCATCCTCGTTATCACCGTGGCCGACATGGGCGCTTACGAGGCGCTGACGCGAAAACTGTTCTTCGGCAGCAACAATGTGCGGAAGTTCCGCACCTTCGTCGCCATGGACCGCATCAAGGTCGGTTTGACGGTGCCCCTGCCTGGATGAGCCGGTGGTACGCTTGCCACGCTTCTGACATTCTGGATCGCCAATTGGAGGGGGAGGCGCGCATGGACGAAACCACGAAAGTCGCGATCATCGGTGCCGGACCGGCGGGCCTGGCGGTTGCTGCGTGCCTGCGGCAAGCCAGGCTGGATTTCGTCATGCTCGAAAAGGAGCAGCAGGCCGCGCCAGCCTGGCGGCGTCACTATGACCGCGTGCATCTGCATACGACCAAGCGTTACTCCTCGCTGCCATTCGTTCCCTTCCCAAGGGACTATCCGCGCTATGTGCCGCGCCATCTCGTGGTCGAGTATCTCGAAGCCTATGCAAAGCGTTTCGACCTGGAGCCCCGCTTCGGAGAGACGGTGCGGGCGATCGCCCGGGAGGGCCGCGGTTGGCGGGTGGAATCGACGTCCGGCGCCTTACGCGCTTCGCATGTGGTGATCGCATCCGGCTACAATGCCGAGCCCTTGCTGCCCAAATTTGCCGGCATCGACACCTTCAAGGGCAAGACGCTGCACAGCGCCGACTATCGCAACGCCACGCCTTTTGCCGGCCAATCGGTGCTGGTCGTCGGCATGGGCAACACCGGTGCGGAGATTGCGCTCGATCTGGCGGAAGCCGGCGCCCGACCGACTATCTCGGTGCGTGGCGGCGTTCACATCGTGCCGCGTGAACTGTTCGGCGTGCCGATCCAGATGGTCGGCATGGCGACGCGGCTCGGGCCGCAGCGCATCAACGACGCCCTGTTCCCCGTCATCCTCAATCTGGTACTGGGCAGGCTGGAGAAGTTTGGGCTCAGACGGCCGAAGCAGGGACTGCTGCAGCAGATCGCGCTTGCATCGCGCATTCCGGTGATCGATGTCGGCACCATCGGCAAGATCCGCGAGGGCGCGATCAAGGTGGCGCCCGACATCGCTGAAATCTCGGAACGCGGTGCCTGTTTTGCGGACGGCAGGAACAGCGAATTCGACGCCATCCTCTTCGCCACCGGCTATCGGCCGGGCTATGCCAGGTTCCTCGAACCCGGCATCGAGCCGGGGCCTAGCGGCGTCAATGCCCGCGCGTCGGATCTCGGCCTCTATCTGGTCGGCTTTCACAACGCGGTCACCGGGCTGCTGCGCGAAATCGGTATCGAAGCCCAGGCGGTCGCCGACGACATCCGCCAGCGGCAAAACAGGAAGAAGGCGACTGAGACCCTGCCGGTGTGAAATTCGGCCGCGCTGTCAATCCGCCGCTGATGATGTCCTGAGCATCATGCCGGCGATCTCCTTCGTCAGTTTGGCGGCGACAAGCGCCGTCACATTGGAGAGGTCCTGGCTCGGATTGTATTCAACGATATCAGCAGCAACGATCGGCTGGTTGACGCCTTGAATCAGGTTGATGACTTGCCGTGTCGACAGCCCGCCAGGCTCACGATGGGAGACGCCGGGCGCAAAAGCAGGATCGAGCCCGTCGATATCCATCGAGATATAGACGGGCGTCTTGAGATCAAGGGACAGGCTTTCGCTGAAATGCGCAGCCTCCACGACCTCTACGCCAAAGCGCTTGAACTGATCGCGGTGATGGTCGTTCACAGTGCGCAAGCCGATCTGGATCAGGCGGTCGGCAAGCCGCTCCTCCATGATCCGTGCGAAAGGCGATGTGTGCGAACGCGGATTGTCACCGTAGGCATGATAGATGTCGGGGTGGGCATCGATGTGAACGATCGTCAGGCTTGGATGGCGACGGCGCACCGCACGCAGCACCGGCCAGGAGATGGCGTGATCGCCGCCCAGGCTGATCAGGGGATGGCCTGCGTCCAGCGCGCGGTCGACTTCGCTCTCGATCCGCTGCCAGGGATCGCCCGGTTGGGCGAAGTCGATGTCGCCATGATCGACGAAACGGCCGGTCAGGTCGAAGCCGGTCTCGCTCCATGAGGAGTAAGGATCGCTGATGAGTTCGCGCCTGATGAGCGGTGGCGCCTTAGCAGCCCCCTGAAATAGGACGAATTCTCGTCATGCGGTATTCCCAGAAGCGAAATCGCGCCGGTCATCGACACTCTCCCATTTGCGACGGACGACTGCCTCTATAGGGACGGGAGTTGGCGTTCGCGACCGCTGGTGTTTGGGCCAGAGGTGGAATCGGGAACGGGAAATCAGCAGCGCTAGGCGCCCAGGTCTTCCGCCTTGCGCAGCCACACCTTGTTGTCGTGGAAGGCAGCGCCGCCGTAAGGGGCGGGCGCATCGGCTCCCGTCAGCACGTTGATGCCTTCGCCGCGCTCATGCGCGCTGTTCGGCCAGATGCCTTCGGCGATCACGACACCGCGCTTGATACCGTCGAACAATTTGGCGTGCAGCACCACCTCGCCGCGCATGTTGCCGATCTCGACACGATCGCCGTCGGCAAGATCGAGAGCCGCCGCATCGTCAGGATGCAGCAGGAGCTCCGGGCGGCCCTCCTTGGACTTCGACACCGGTGTCTCGGAAAAGGTCGAGTTGAGGAAGTTGCGCGCCGGCGAGGTCGCCAGCCGGAACGGATGCGCTTCGTCGGCCACTTCGATCAGATCGATATGATCGGGAAATTCGGGCAATAGCGCCACCGGGCCGAACAACCCCATGCTCTTCGGCGGCCGGTTGGGAGCCGCCTGCCCGGTCCAGTCGGCGCGGAAGCGGAATTTTCCGTCTGCGTGACCAAAGCCCCGGATGAAATGCGCCGTGTCGAAATCCGGCTGCAGGTCGATCCACTTCTCGTCCTTCAAGGAGTCGAAACTGCCCAGCCCGCGCTTTCCAAGAATGATGTCGATATGCTGCTGTTCGGTGAGGCCGAAGCCCGGCCTGTCGGCGACACCGAGGCGCTCGGCCAGTTGCTCGATGACGAAATGGTTGGTGCGCGGCCCTTCCGGTGGCTCGATCAGCTTGGGGCCGAGCGTGATGTGCTGGTTGCCGCCGCCCTTGTAGATGTCGTCGTGCTCGACGAACATCGTCGCCGGCAGCACGATGTCGGCCAGCTTAGCAGTGTCGGTCATGAACTGCTCGTGCACGCAGGTGAACAAATCGTCGCGCAGGAAACCCTGTTTCACCAGCCGCTGCTCGGGCGCGACATTCACCGGATTGGTGTTCTGGATCAGCATCGCCGTCACCGGCGGTCCGCCATAAAGCGCGTCGCTGGCGCCGGTCAGCACCGGGCCGATACGCGAATGGTCGAGATAGCGGATCGAGGGATCACGCATCCTCGTGCCTTCGAGCACATCCTGGTTGAGTTTGAAGATGCCGGAATTGGAATGGAAGGCGCCGCCGCCCTCATACTGCCAGGCGCCGGTGACGGCGGCGATGCAGGACGCCGCATGCATGTTGACGGCGCCGTTGCGCTGGCGCGCAAAGCCGTAGCCGAGGCGGAAATATGTTTTCCTGGTCGTGCCGACCAATCGCGCGAAGGCCTCGATCTCGGCAACGCCAAGGCCAGTGATGGCAGAGGCCCATTCCGGCGAGCGCGACTTCAGGTGCGCTTCCAGTCCTTTCGGATCGTCGGTGTATTTTTCGAGATAGGCGCGGTCGGCCAAGCCTTCCATGAACAGGACATGCATGACAGCACAAGCCAGCGCGCCATCGGTGCCGGGCTTCAGGACCAAGCCCATATCGGCCTGTTTCATGGTCGCGTTTTCATAGACGTCGACGACGACGATTTTCGCGCCACGTTCCTTGCGCGCCTTGATAGCGTGGGTCATGACATTGACTTGCGTCACCACCGCATTGGTGCCCCAGATCACGACGCAATCGGATTTGGCCATCTCGCGCGGGTCCGGTCCGCGCAAGGCGCCTGCCCCCATCATCCAGCCGGTCCATGCGAGATTGGTGCAGATCGAGCCGAAGAAGCCCGAGTACTTTTTTGCATGCCGCAGCCGGTCGATGCCGTCGCGCTGCACCAGCCCCATCGTGCCGGCATAGTAATAGGGCCAGACCGTCTCCGAGCCGTGCTTCGCTTCGGCCGCGTTGAATTTCTCGGCGACGAGGTCGAGAGCGGCCTCCCAGCTCGCTTCCTGCCAGACGCCCTCGCCCTTGGCGCCCTTGCGCACCAGCGGCTTCAGCAGACGATCGGGATGATGGACGCGGTCGGCATAGCGGGCGACCTTGGCGCAGACGACGCCCGATGTGTAGCTGTTGGCCTTGGCGCCATGGACCCGGCCGATGCGGTTGCCGTCGAGCAGTTCGACCTCAAGAGCACAGGTCGACGGGCAATCATGCGGACAGGCCGAATGGCCGATGCGGAGGTTGGCGTGCTGGTTCATGGGGGCAAACTACCCGTTTATGACGGTCAGGTGTAGGGCCAGATGGCACCTTCCCTTCTCCCCTTGCGGACAAGGTGGATCGGCGTGATAGCGCCGAGACGTTGAGGGGTGTTCCAGCGGAGTGAGACGCTGGCGTTCCCTGGCATACCCTTCATCCGGCCTCGCTTCGCCAGGCCACCTTCTCCCGCGAGGGGAGAAGGAGAAGCGCTCATCCTACTCCGCCGTGCCTTCCTCGTATTCGGCCGACATGGTCAGCCATTTTTCCTCGTGGCCCGCCAGCGTCTGCGCAAGCTGCGAGCGTTCCTTGGCGAGCCTTGTCGCCGTCGACGGATCCTTTTCGTAGACCGCCGGGTTGGCGAGTTCGTCCTCGATGCCGTCGATGCGCTTGCGGATGCGGTCCATCAGCGCCTCGGTGGCGCGGATTTCCTTGGCCAACGGTTCGAAGGCGGCGCGGCGCGCGGCCGCATCGCGGCGGCGGTCGGCTTTTGACGCCTTGTCTGCCTCCCGCTTGCCGCGACGGTCGCCGGAGATGCCGGTGACCAGCGTCTTGTAGTCCTCCAGGTCGCCGTCATACGGATTGACCGCGCCGTCCTTCACCAGCCAGAGCCGGTCGGCGGTCGCCTCGAGCAGATGACGGTCGTGCGAGATCAGGATGACGGCGCCGGGAAATTCGTTGAGCGCATGGATCAGCGATTCGCGGCTGTCGATGTCGAGATGGTTGGTCGGCTCGTCGAGGATGAACAGGTTCGGCCCCTCGAAGGCGGACAGCCCCATCAACAGCCGCGCCTTCTCGCCACCGGACAGGTCCTTGGCGGGCGTGTTCATCTTCTCGGTCGTGAGGCCGAATTGGGCGACACGGCCGCGCACTTTCGATTCCGGCGCCTCCGGCATCATCCGGCGGACATGCTCATAGGCGTTTTCCTCAGGGCGCAGATCGTCAAGCTGATGCTGGGCAAAGATCGCCACCTTCAGCCCGGGCGCCACCGTCATGGTGCCGGTCTCCTGCTTCAGACGGCCCGACAGCAGCTTGGCGAACGTCGACTTGCCATTGCCATTGGCGCCAAGCAGCGCGATGCGGTCGTCGGCGTCGATGCGCAGCGTCATCTTCTTCAGGATCGGCTGCCCTTCGGTATAGCCGACATTGACGTTGTTCAGCGCAACGATCGGCGAGGCCACCGTCTTCACAGGTTCGGGGAAAGAGAACGGCCGCACCGTGTCGTTGACGATGGCCGAGATCGGCTTCATCTTTTCCAGCGCCTTGATGCGCGACTGTGCCTGTCTTGCCTTGGAGGCCTTTGCGCGAAAACGCTCGACGAAGGATTCCATGTGCTTGCGGGCGGCTTCCTGCTTGACCCGGCCCTTTTCCTGCAATTCCTTCTGCTCGGTGTACTGGCGCTCGAACTGGTCGTAGCCGCCGCGCCAGAACGTCAGCTTCTTCTGGTCGAGGTGAACGATCGAATTGACCGCACGGTTGAGCAGATCGCGGTCGTGCGAAATCAGAAGCACGGTGTGCGGATACTTTGAAACGTAGTTCTCAAGCCACAGCGTGCCTTCGAGGTCGAGATAGTTGGTCGGCTCGTCGAGCAGCAGGAGATCCGGCTCGGAAAACAGCACGGCGGCCAACGCCACGCGCATACGCCAGCCTCCGGAGAAGGACGAGGCCGGACGGCGCTGCGCGGCGTCGTCGAAGCCGAGGCCGGCGAGGATAGTGGCCGCGCGCGACTCGGCCGAATGGGCGTCGATATCGGCAAGCCGCATATGGATGTCGGCGATACGGTGTGGATCGGTGGCGATCTTTTCTTCTTCGAGCAACGCCGTGCGCTCAAGGTCGGCCTTGAGCACGATCTCTATCAGCGGGTCCTCGGTGCCAGGTGCTTCCTGCGCCACCTGGCCGATGCGCGTATTCTTCGGCAGGCTGATCGAGCCGGTCTCGGAGGGGAAATCGCCTGTTATAGCCTTGAACAGCGTCGTCTTGCCGGTGCCGTTGCGGCCGACAAGACCGGCCTTGGTGCCGGCCGGCAAGGTGAGCGAGGCGTGGTCGAGAAGCAAGCGCCCCGCCATGCGGAGCGAGAGGTCATTGATGATAAGCATGGTCGCGCTTTTGCACTGGACATCAACGCTTCGCAAGACCTTGCGGGCCAGTTGGCCGCACAAGGCCTGGAAACGGCGCACATAATGCGCCGCCAGAGCAGCCGATCAGTGATCTGCCATACCGGCCAGCAAGGCCTCAGGCAGTGGCCTTGCCACGCTTTGTCGCCTTGGCCACCACTGCCGGCGCAGCGGCCGGCTTGCGGCCAAGTCCCGTCGATTTCGCCAGCGCCGACCGGGTCGCCGAGTAATTCGGGGCGACCATCGGATAATCCGGCGGCAAACCCCATTTGGCCCGATAGTCGTCCGGGCTCAAACCATGGTCTGTCCTGAGGTGTCGCTTGAGCGACTTGAACTTCTTGCCGTCCTCCAGGCAGATGATGTAGTCGGGAAACACCGACTTTTTCGGATTTACAGCCGGAACCAGGCTCGGGCTTTCCACGACGGCCGCGCCAGCCAGCTTTCGGACCGAGGCGCTAACGCTGGCAATCAGGTCAGGCAGGCCAGAAGCCGGAAGCGGATTGTTGCCTACATAGGCCGAGACAATATCGGCGGTTAGCTCGATAACGGTCTTATCCTCGATATTTGACAATTCTTTCACCTTATTTGTGACAAAGTCATCTACCCCAGTGAAGACTTTTGTCGATGTATCTCCTTAACCGCGTCCCCCGACGGACCGCCAAGTCCCAAAACGAATCAAGACTTGGCATCAACTACCTTTATGGGAAATCGACGTCGCGCAAATTAGAAAATCTAATACTTCGAAGCGACAGACTTGGTTGTCCGGCCATCCGCCAATATCTCAAGAATACGCTTCCAGCGGGCACAACGCCCGAAATCCTTCTGCTCAATCGCCTTTTCAGCCTTCATCGCGGCATAAAGTGGTGCCTCCGCGCCGAATTCCTTGATGAGCCAGAGCGCTTCCTGCCTGGCGAGACGTTCATTGTCGTCAAACATAGTCTTGCGCCTCCGTACGCTCCAGGCCGACGGCGACACAACTGCCGATCACGAGGACGGCTCCGGCAATGGCGGTCGTCGTCAGCCGTTCACCGGACAAGGTCAGCAGCAGCGTCGAGGCAATCGGCGTGAGATAGGCGACGACAGCGACCTTGCCGCTGCCTCCGAGCTTCAAGGCGTGCGACCAGAAGTAATAACCCAGCCCCATTGGCCCGGCGCCGAGATAGAGCCCGAGGGCCAGATCCATCCCGGTGGGCCAGGCGACGCCTTCGCGAGCGGACCATATGAGTGTCAACGCGACGCCAACCAGCGACGAGGGCAACAACAAGCGGTCCGGCGAATTGGCGAGCCGTCCCACCATCACCGAATAGAAAGCCATGCACAGCGCAGATCCGAATGCGGCCAGATAGCCGGCGAGATCACCCTGGAACCAGGTGCGGTCACGTCCTCCCGAAATCACCAACGCGACGCCGACGAACCCAAGGGCCGCGGCAAGGCCCAGCAAAGCCGGACGCCGGGGATTGTCGAAGGCGATCACCGCCGCGGCAACCATCAAGGGCCAGGTGTAGGCCACGAGATTGGCTTCTATCACCGGCATCAAGGCAAAGGAGATATATTGCAGTACCATGGTGCCGACCAGACCGATAAAACCAACCGCGAGCGGCGCCAGCGCGGTGCTCGCCGTGACTGCCGCGGCTTTCTCGCGGCTCATCAACCGGATGACCGCGAACACCAGTGCGGCCCCTACAAATTGCAGGAATTGCACTTGCGACACCGGGTGACTGGCCAGCAGGGATTTGCCGACCAGCGCATTTGTCGACCACAACGCCACCGCGCCGGTGGCGAAGACCAGCACGGATACCGAGCCCGATCGATGCCGAAAGAACCGGCAAGGGCTATCCCTGTGGTCGACCATGATCCTGTCCGAAAACCGGTTTCCACTTTTCGGGGTCATGGGGCGTTACCATGATTCCCTGGCTCCGCCCGGAACCGGCGCTTCGGCAGGGGCCGGCGTCGGATGTTCCGCTTCGAACCGGCGATAGGCCGGCAGTTGGTTGGTCCACACGTCGTCGGCCAGTTCGTTGACCCACTCGCGGTCGTGATCGTTGTCGGCAGCAAGATAGAACATCCTGTTATCGTCGACATAGGGCTTGGCCACAGAGCGCTGGTTGAGCACCAGGGTGACGCGCTCGCCGAACTGGATCGGCGCAGTGCGATGCAGGACGCCGAGGAACTGCCCGAGCGTGGCGTAGTTCATCTTGTGATCGATGCGCATGATGCGGTTGCGCGGAATCTCGCGGCCGGATTCGAGAATGGCGCGGCCGGTCTCGGAATCGTCGCAATAGATTTCGAGCTGGCCGCCGACCAGCGGATCGCTGATCGACAGCGGAATGAGCTCGGTGACCGGAACGCCGTCGCAATGCCATTCGACGGCGCCATCCCTGGGGTTCATGAAGGTGACGGTCGAACCGACGATCGACAGCGGATAGGGCTCCAGCTTCGTGCCCATCATGTCGGAGAGCCGCTCCAGGCGCAACTTGTCGTTCAGCAACTCCTTGATTTCGGGGATGAAACGGTCGGCGCCGGTGATGAAGGTCAGGTCGAGGTGCTTGTGCACGGCATGACTGGCCTTGAGCTTCAGGGCGGCTTCCTCGATCGCGGCAAGCAGTGCCGGATCATAGCCATGCAGATACTGCGCAACGCCGAAGCTCGACACTTTCCAGGCGGTTTCGTGACCGATAATGGCCTCGCGGCTCATCGCATAGCGCAATTCGGGTATCGTATGTGCGTTCATTGTACTTCTCCAAGTGGGGGCAAACACTTGGTTAACAGTCGATTAAATTAGCTCCCCCTGTAAAATTAGGAATGCTAGTGCTACTATAAGCCCAGCTTAAGGTCGAAACCGTGCGTCTGCTCAGTCAGGTCAACCTCAATTCGCTGAAAATCGTGGAGAGTGCTGCGAGGCATGGCAATTTCACGCGTGCCGGCGAAGAACAGTTCATCACCGCTTCGGCGGTCAGCCAACGCGTCAAAAGCCTGGAGGACCAGCTGCGCTTCAAGATTTTCCAGCGCGGCGGCAATGCAGTGTCGCTGACACCCGAGGGCGAGACCTATGTCTCGCGCGTTCGCGAGGCGCTGGAGCGGATCGTCGCCGCCAGCATGGAAGCGACCGGGCAATCACAGGAACATGTGCTGAAGATATCCGTACTGCCGACATTTGCCGCACGCTGGCTGTTTCCGCGCCTGCCACTTTTTCAGCAGCAACATCCCGATATCGTGATGCGAGTTTCGACCTCGTACGCGACGCATGAGTTCACGACTTCCGAATTCGATCTCGAAATCCGCTATGGCGACGGCCACTTCAACGGACTGCCATCGGACCTGTTGTTTCGGGAAGACCTGACGCCGGTGTGCAGCCGCAAGCTGTTCCATGAAGTTCTCGGCCAGAAGCCGCTGTCAAAGGTCACACCGGACGACCTCAAGCACTTCACGTTGCTGCATTCCGACACCTGCACCCAGAACTGGCAATCCTGGCTTGGTTTTGCTGGTGCCAGTTTTGTGCTCAGCGAGACCAAAAGCATCTATTTCGATTCGTGCATGATGTCCTACGAGGCGGCCAACTCAGGAATGGGTTTTGCCGTTGCAAACCGTGCCTATATGGTCAGCGATATCCGCGCCGAAAAGCTGATCGCTCCGTTTGCCGTTCATCATCCGAACACGGCCGGTTGGTACTTTGTCTCGCCCCACAAGAGCCCTGCCGCACGCAAGGTGCTGCTGTTCAAACAATGGGTGATGGCGGAAGCGGCCATGACGCAACGCCAGTTGGACAGCGAAGTCATCGACTTGGCTTCAGAGGCTGTCTGAATTCGAATAGGTCTCACTTGCCGCTCGGTGACCGCAGACGGCAAAAAATGCGACGGTAGCCCGCGCGAACCGCTCGCCCCGAATTTAAAACAAAACCATGTGGATCAGGCGAAGGCCCTTCCTTCCTCGGTGCGCTGGAAATGCGCCAGATCGAGCGGTACGGAAGGGCGGCCCAGAACCGTCAGGATCATATGCGCCTGGCCGCGGTGATGGGTCTGGTGGTTGAAGACATGAGCCAGCGCGGGCGCCAGGCGCTGCGAGACGGTGCGCATGTCCGATACGGTCATATAGGTGAAACGACCCGACAGCGCCTTGTCGTTCAAGCCGCCGAGCCAGTCGATAATCCGCCGGTCCTCGGCCTCGCGCGCTGTCCTCAGGACAGGCAAGGCCCGGTACAATATGGCGTCCAATGTCGTCGGCGCGGCGCCTTCGCCGGTGAAGCGTTTCATCCAGATGCGATCGGCGGCGAGCAGGTGGTTGAGCGTGCCCATCAGCGAGCCGAAGAAGGCGCCGACGTCGCGATTGAATTCCTCATCGTTGAGATCGTCGGCGGCATCGTAGATGCGGCCATTGGCCCATTGATTGTATGCCGCAAACATCATGAAGTGCTGTTTCATCTTTTTCCCGCCGCGCCTGTTTCGGGTGTCGGGAGCGATACCTAGACCGCAAAGGAACCGGCGCCAATGACCATTCTGCTTTATGATCTCGTCGGGCGTGACGAGGGCCGTCCGTTCAGCCCACATTGCTGGAAGGCAACGATGGCGCTGGCCCATAAGGGACTTGATGCCTCGACCGCGCCGACGCGTTTTCTCGAAGTGCCGGCCATTGAAGGCGGTGTCTCGAAAACCGTTCCGGTTATCCGCGATGGCGACAAGGTCGTCGCCGATTCCTTCACCATCGCGCTCTATCTCGATGAGGCCTATCCGGATCGCCCGACGCTGTTTGGCGGCGAAGGCGGCAAGGCGATGGCGCGCTTCACCGAGCGCTGGTCGCAATTGACCATCCACCCCTATGTCACCACCGCAGCGGTCGTTGACCTTCATGCCATGCAAGACGAGGAGAACGCCTCGTATTTCCGACAGAGCCGGGAGCAGCGCCTCGGCAAGCGGCTGGAGGACGTCGTTGCCGCACGCGACGCCGGCCTGGCAACCTTCCGGGCAGCGCTGGAGCCGCTGCGCTCCATGTTGAGCTACCAGCCGTTCATCGGCGGCGCCTCGCCGCTGTTTGCCGACTATATCGTCTTCGGCGCGCTGCAATGGGCGCGTATCGCATCACCTTACAAGTTGCTCGAAGGCAGCGACGCGGTAGCGCAGTGGTTCACCCGCTGCCTCGACCTGCATGGCGGGCTGGGAAGAAAGGTTTCCGCCGCAGCGTGACGGACGCAAAGGCCTGCCTGCCCGCAAGGCAGCTCGAGCGCCGTCTACCTGTTGCGAAAATCAGCGGCGGAACAGCTGGCCTTATTTGGCCGCCTTCTTTGGCTTGCTGGCCTTCGGCTTGCTGGCTTTCGCGGTGGCCTTTTCTTCCTTGGGGGCTGCTTTTGTCTTGCCGGCGCCGGATGCCTTCTTGGCTGGCTTCTTGTCCGCCGACGGCTTCCCCGCGTCCTCCCGATCGACGTCGGCCGCCGCCTGGTGCCAATGGCGTTCGTGATGACCGGCCGGTCGCCCTTCTTCCTGCCAGATCTGATGTGCACGGTTGCGAATGCGCTCCTGACGATCGTCTGTCATGGTCATGTTGTCTCCCTTCGGGCCGACTTCAACGCGGCGCCGACCGAGCGACTATAGCAAGCAAACCGTTGCTTTACAGCCATCTGATCCCGCCTGCCTGCGGCGACCAGCCATGGAAGCGCAGACCGGTCCGGCGTTCGCTGTCGCTGGGCGTTCGTCGCTCGGAAAGCAAAAGCAATTGGCTTTCCGCCCGCTACGCGGACCGCTCCTCACCCCGCTCCTCACCCCCTTGGCAATAGGCCGGGCGGCTTGTATAGAGCCCGCCACTCTCAATTCAAATTCAGACAAGGACGACCCATGGCGCTCGAACGCACTTTTTCCATGATCAAGCCGGACGCAACGCGGCGCAATCTCACCGGCGCCATCACCAGGATGCTGGAGGAAGCCGGCCTGCGCGTCATCGCCTCGCGCCGGGTGTGGATGAGCCGCCGCGAGGCGGAAGGCTTCTACGCCGTCCACAAGGAGCGGCCGTTTTTCGGCGAGCTGGTGGAATCCATGTCCTCGGGCCCGACCATCGTGCAGGTCCTGGAAGGCGAGAGCGCCATTACCAAGAACCGCGATGTGATGGGCGCCACCAATCCGGCCAATGCCGCCGAAGGCACCATCCGCAAGGTGCATGCGCTGTCGATCGGCGAGAACTCGGTGCACGGCTCGGACGCGCCGGAAACGGCCGCACAGGAGATCAAGTACTGGTTCTCGGATACCGAGATCGTCGGCTGAGCCGACGGCATCAAATCCGATCTGGAAGGCCGGCGTTCAGCCGGCCTTTTTTCTGGAGTGCAATCAGCTTGCGGCGCTGAAGCGCAGGATTTCGCGGCCGTCCTTGTCCGATATGGCGAGCTTGCCGGCATCGACAGTGTATGACGCCGCGTTGGCCAACGCATCGAACAGGGCTTTTTCCTCGGCCATCACATGGGGCGCGCAGGCTTTGTAGGTCGAACCGATATCGCCGATCGCGATTGCCTGACCCTCGACCTTCGCCGTGGCAAAATAGGTGTTGCAGGGACCGTTGCCACCGGCCTTGCCGGCCTCGCTGATCCTGAAGGTCGCCTGCGGCGCGGTGACGGCGCCAATGCCGTCGACATAGTCGACCACCCAGAGCTGATCAAAGACGGAAGTAATTGGCTCCTTGCTGGGTGCGACCATCTTCAGCATGATGGTCTGTGGCGCGTCGGTCAGCGGATCGAGCTGATGGCGCACATCGGAAATGAACATCAGCCTTCCGTCCACGGTGATCCGGGCCCGCAGTGCAAAGGTCATCTGCGGTCGGATGACAGAGGGGTCGAATTTGATCTCGAAGCTGATCGGCACCTGACCGGCGGGCCTGATCTTCTGTTGCCCGATGATTTTGGCGGGCGCGTCCGCCAACGAGACGTCGGCAAGCTCGACGGAAAGCACGGCGCTGGGTGGCAATGCGATGCGCTCGCGATAGATAACCTCGCCCCTCACCGCCTTTTCCGCGGCAAGGGAAAGCTCCGGCACCGCCAGGATGCCGACGACCAGCGGCACCAAGCCGAAGACGAAGAACTCGGCGATCCTGTCCAGCATGACCGTCTCCCTTGCCCAAATCAGTCACGTGACCAGTTGGCAGAAGGATTGCGGTCGTTCCGTGACGCCTGCACGGTAAACTATTCGGACGGCGGCTGCTTCCAGCGCCGAGCTGCCTCGGCGTCAGTTTCCTTGGCATCGACCCAGCCGCCCTCGGAGCCGTCGGTGCGATGCTCCTTCTTCCAGAAGGGCGCACGCGACTTGAGATAGTCCATGAGGAAGTTCGCCGCCTCGAATGCCGCCTGGCGGTGCGCCGAAGCGGCCACCACCAGCACGATGTTCGCCCCCGGCGCGATCTTGCCATGGCGATGTATGACGGTGAGGCCTTGCAGCGGCCAGCGCTCGGTGGCTTCGGTTGCGATGCGGCCGATCTCGGCTTCAGCCATGCCCGGATAGTGCTCGAGCTCGAGTGCCGAGAGAGCGCCCTGCTCGTCGCGGCACAGGCCGGAGAAGGTGACCACCGCGCCAATGTCGGCACGGCCCTGCGTCAGCCCGGCGATCTCGGCGGCGACGTCGAAATCCTGGCGCTGAATGCGCACGGTCGGCACCAGGACGGCCGGCATGAGTGTCAGCCCCCGGTCATCGGCGGGAACAGTGCGATCTCGCGTGCGCCCGATATCTTCTCGCGGTGATCGACATGTTCCTGGTTGATGGCGACGCGGATGACATCGGGATATTGCAGCGCGTGTTGGTACCCTTCGCCGCGCGATTGCAGCCAGCGCAAGAGGTCGGCGACCGTCTCGATGCCGGCGGGCAATTCGACATCTTCCTGCGATGTGCCGATCCGTTCGCGAACCCAGGCGAAATAGATGAGACGGGTCGTCATCTCACTCGTCCATGATGTGCTTGAGACCGGCGCGGAAATAGTCGTAGCCGGTGTAGAGCGTCACGAGGGCCGCGATCCACAACAGCACGAGGCCGGTCTGCGTGGTCAGCGGAAAGATCTTGTCACCGGCCGGTCCCGCCAGCAGGAAGGCGATGGCGACCATCTGGATGGTGGTCTTCCACTTGGCAAGTTGCGTCACCGGCACCGAAACCTTGAGCGCCGCCAGATATTCGCGCAGGCCCGAAACCAGGATTTCGCGGCACAGGATGATGATCGCCGCCCACAGCGACCAGCCGGCGATGCCGGCATGACGGTCGGTGTCGGCCGCCAGCAGCAAGAGGCAGGTGGCGACCAGCAGCTTGTCGGCGATCGGATCGAGCATCTTGCCGATGTTGGAGGTCTGCTGCCAGGCGCGCGCAAAATAGCCGTCGAAATAATCGGTGACGGACGCCAGCAGGAAAATGACCAGCGCCGACCAGCGGGCGAAGTCGCTCGATTTCAGATGGCCCTCGAGAAAAAAGCACAGCACGACCAGCGGTACCGCGATGATGCGGGCGTAGGTCAGCATGTTGGGCAGGTTAAATGCGCGCTGGGCCATGTCTTCAGAGACTCTTTCTGCCTGCGTACTCAAATCAGAAGCGGATGTAGGGGGTCAACAGGCCAGATTCGACTGGCCAGCTGAAAGTGACGATTTTCTTCAGCTCTCGTGGAAGTGATTGTAGACCAGTTTCGCCACCTGTTCGGAAATGCCGTCGACCTTCCTCAGATCCTCGACTGCGGCACGGCTGACCGCCTTGGCGGTGCCGAAATGCAAGAGAAGCGCGCGCTTGCGGCCGGGCCCGATGCCGGCGATTTCGTCGAGCGGGCTCTTGACCATTTCCTTCTTGCGGCGGGCCCGGTGCGACCCGATGGCGAAGCGGTGGACCTCGTCGCGCAGCCGCTGGACGAAATAGAGGACGGGGTCGCGCACGGGGAGCGAAAACGAGTCCCTGCCCTTGACGAAGAAGCGCTCGCGGCCTGCATCACGGTCCTGTCCCTTGGCGATGCCGATGGCGACGACCCGGTCCTCGATGCCGAGATCCGACAGGATCTTGCGCACCGCCGTCATCTGGCCCTGGCCACCGTCGATCAGGATGACATCGGGCCAGGCAGGGAAGCTTCCGGAGATATCGTCTTCGATATCGTCACCTGAATCCGCCGAGGCAGTCTCGTCGGGAGCAACGTCGCCATGCTCCTTGAGCAGCCGTGAAAAGCGCCGCTCCATCACCTCGCGCATCATGCCGAAATCGTCGCCCGGCGTGATCTCGGTCGAGCGGATGTTGAATTTTCTGTACTGGTTCTTCACAAAGCCTTCCGGCCCCGCGACGACCATGGCACCGACGGCGTTGGTGCCCATAATGTGCGAGTTGTCGTAAACCTCGATGCGCACGGGCGGCTTGGTCAGGCCGAAGGTCTCGGCGAAACCAGCAAGCAGCCGCGCTTGCGTCGAGGTTTCGGCCAGCCGGCGGCCAAGCGCCTCACGCGCATTCTGCAAAGCGTTGTCGGTCAGATCCTTTTTCTCGCCGCGCTGCGGCACGGAGATCGCCACCTTGCGGCCGGCGCGCGTCGAGAGCGCCTCGGCCAGCAGTTCCTGGTCCTCGACGGTCTGCGACAGGAGAATGGCACGCGGTGTCGGCTTGTCATCGTAGAATTGCGCCAGGAACGAGCCCAGCACTTCCGATCCCTCCAGCGCCGGATCGGCCTTGGGGAAATAGGCACGGTTGCCCCAATTCTGGCCGGTGCGGAAGAAGAACACCTGGATGCAGACCTGGCCACCCTCCTGGTGGATAGCGAAGACATCGGCCTCGTCGACGGTCGCCGGGTTGATGCCCTGATGGCTCTGCACGTGCGACAGGGCCGCCAGCCGGTCGCGATAGATGGCGGCGCGCTCGAAATCGAGGTCTTGCGAAGCCTGCTGCATGGCAGCCGAAATCTCGGTCTTCACCTTCTGGCTGCGGCCGGACAAAAAGTCCTTCGCTTCGGCGACCAACTCGGCATAACCCTCATGCGAGATCTCGCCGGTGCACGGCCCGGCGCAGCGCTTGATCTGGTAGAGCAGGCATGGCCGCGTGCGGTTCTCGTAGAAGGAATTGGTGCAGCTTCTGAGCAGGAAGGCGCGCTGCAGCGAATTGATGGTGCGGCCGACAGCGCCCGCCGAAGCAAAGGGGCCGAAATAGTCCCCCTTGCGCGAGCGTGCCCCACGATGCTTGTAAATGCCTGGTGAGACATGGTCACCGGTCAAAAGGATATACGGAAACGACTTGTCGTCCCGCATCAGCACATTGAATCGGGGCCGCAAACGCTTGATAAGATTGGCTTCGAGCAGCAGCGCCTCGATCTCGGTGCGGGTGACGACGAACTCCATCGTCGACGTTTCGCGCACCATGCGGCCGATGCGGTTGGTGTGGAATCTGCCTTGCGCGTAACTGGTGACACGCCTCTTCAGGCTGCGCGCCTTGCCGACATAGAGCACGTCGCCGGCGGCGTTCATCATCCGATAAACGCCTGGCGCATTGGGCAGCCGCTTCACCAGCGTCTGGATTACCTCGGCGCCGATCATGCCTTCGGCGTCGCCGGCATGCGGCGCCCAGTCGATGGCCGTGAAGGCGACATCCGGGCCAACCGGTTCGACGATCTCCTCCAGCGCCTCGTCCTCGAGGTCGATTTCGGGAGGAAGATCATCAGCGCCGCCGCGCGCCTTGTTCTTGTGATCCAAAGGACTCATTCCGCCATGCCTGTCACATCGGGCGTCTGCCATGCAAGATGCTGGCCGCCATCGAGCGCGATCATCTGGCCGGTGACCGAGCGCGTCTCCCAGAGATAGCGGATGGTGGCGCCGAATTCCGGCAATTCCGGGCCGCGCCTCAGAATGAGGCCAGCGACCTGCGCGTCAAAATCCGAATCGTCCTGGCGCACGTTCTTCAGCGTCGGGCCCGGCCCTATCGCATTGACGCGGATGCCGGGTCCGAGTGCCTGGGCCAGCATCTGCGTCTGGGTCCACAATGCCGATTTCGACAGCGCATAGGAAAAATAGCGCGGTGTCGGCCTCCAGACGCGCTGGTCGATGACGTTGACGATCAGCCCCTCCTGCCCTTCCGGCAGGGAACGGGCGAAGTTCTGCGCCAACAGCGCCGGGGTTTTCACGTGAATGGCAAAATGGCGGTCCCAGGCGTGCCAGTCGAAATCTTGCACGGAATCATCGACGAAGAGCGAAGCATTGTTGACCAGCAGCGAAATTGGGCCCAGCGCTGCTTCCGCTTGGCCGACGAGGTCGCTGACGGCATCCATGTCGGTTAGATCAGCCCCAACCACGGCGGCGCGGCCGCCCGACCGGTTAATCCCCGCGGCCAACGCATCCGCCTCATCGTGCGAGCGATTGGAATGGATGGCGACCGCAAAACCATGGCTGGCGAGGTCCTCGACGATCGCCTTGCCGATCCGTTTCGCCCCACCGGTCACCAGCGCCACGGCAGTGGCTTTGCTCATCTGCTGTCAATCCTCAATTTCGGCCCGAAACGCGATGCCGACGAAATGTGGCCCGGCATGCGTTAAACGGCGTTCGCACCTGGGGCAACATTGTGGCGAAGTGCCCAGTTCGGTATGCCGAGCCCTCCTGGACTCGGAACCATTGGATCGCAATATAGGTCGCTGGACTCCTTGCACCAAGCGGTGTGCAGCGCAGCGTGAACTTGCTGCTGACATTTCGCTGTTGCGAAGATGCAACGTCAAGGTTCTGCCTCATTCGTGCCGGGGAATGACCCAAGTTCAGGTTCGGTTCAGCCGTATTTTGACACGACATTTGGAACCGACGAACGCCAGATCCGTTTCACCCCCCGGACGGGTCGATGGCGATCGTGAGAAACAAGCCTGTGTCCTGTGGCTTAAGGAGTAAAGAACAATGCAAGCCAATTTTAAATTCGCACGGCCGCTGGCTGTTGCGCTCGGGCTCTTCGCCCTCGGCGGTACCGCTTATGCCGCGGACGTCGTTTCGGAAGAGCCGCCGGCACCCGCTCCGGTTGCCGAACTTCCGGTCGCCTCGTGGGCCGGCCCCTATGCCGGTATCAACCTGGGCTACGGCTTCAGCGGCAAGACCAAGGAAAAGGATTTCGGCGTTTCGACCGATACCAAAGGTTTTGTCGGCAGTGTATTCGGCGGCTATCAGTGGCAGCAGGAGAACTTCGTTTACGGCGGTGAAGCCGAACTCGGCTACAACGGCGTGAAGGGTGACGACAACGGCATCAACTCCAAGGGCGGCTTCGAAGGCTCGCTGCGTGCCCGTCTCGGCTACGCCGTGACCCCGGAAATCCTGCTTTATGGCACGGGCGGCCTCGCCGGCAGAAGCCTGAAGGTGGAAGACACCGTTCTCGGCGCCAGCGACACCGCCACCATGCTCGGCTGGACCGCCGGCGTCGGCACCGACATCAAGCTGACCGACAACGTGTTCGGCCGCGTCGAATATCGCTACACCGACTTCGGCAGCAAGAGCTTCGATGGTATTGGCAAGGTCAAGGCGACGGACAACCGCGTCACCTTCGGCCTAGGCATGAAGTTCTAAGTCGTTCAAGCCACGACACGAAAAGCCGGGCCTCGTGCCCGGCTTTTTTATGTCCGGTCGCTTACAGCATGTCGCGGCGAATAGGATTCGCCCGACCTGCTGTAAGCTTTTGATTTTATGCATGTCGTTGTCTCGGACCGAGGACACTTCCGAGCGACATGCATTAGGCCGGAACCACGGACTTCAGCTCCGGGAATTTTTCATCGAAGCGCGCCGCCCAGCGGATCAACCGGCTGCGCCCTTTCTCCCACTGACCGCCAAAGCGCAGCGAGAGGTAGCCGAGGCAGGCACGCAACGCCAACTGACCGGCCGTGATCTTCTTCGGCAGTTTTGGCGGATTGGCATTGAGCAGGTCGAGTGCTGCCGTGATCTTCGCCCACTGGCGGTCGAGCCAGGGCTGATAGACCATCTCTTCGGGGCGGGTGCGGCGCTCATAGACCATCGACAGCGCGCAATCGCAGATACCGTCGGCCAGCGCCTCCAGTACTTCCGCTTCCAGACGCTTGTCGGGATTGCGTGGAAACAATGCGTTCTTCGAAATCCGGTTGAGGTGCTGCGTGATGGCGCGGCTGTCGTGAATCGAACGGCCATCGTCGAGCACCAGCACCGGGATCTTGCCGAGCGGATTGGCGCCGATCAGTTCGGCCGGCCTGTCCTCGGTTCTGACCGGCACCTCCTCGAGAGCGATCCCGGCATAGGCCGCGGCCATCCTTACCTTGGAGCTGTAGGGAGAGGCGGACGCGTAGAGCAGCTTCGGCATGATCGGTTTCCTGTTTGCGACCGTCCAGTGTTGACCGGACAAACTCTTGCGATCAATCGCCAGAGTGCAAAAAACCAGCGACCAGAAACCTGCCGCGGTTTCCGTCTTGGCATCACGACAAACTGAACCGGCACATTAGGAAGTATCAGCAGGCCACGACAGCAAGCCGCCGGGTTTAAACCCCGCGTTCACACGTCACAGGAGCCCATACTTCACAGGCGCCAGAGCGTCGTGCCGAGAACCTTCGCCAACCACCGCAAGGGGCGAAAGAGAGTCGGGCGAGCGAGGCAGCCAACCGGCGCCTCGCTTTGCTTGCCCCTCAGCCCCTTCCCGATGCTCAGTCCCGAGGGCTGAACCCGTTGCCGAATATGCTCCGATCCAGAGCGTCAGAGCGCCCTTGCCGCATCCCGAAGGACACGCGACGCCCCAACGATCCGTCTACTTCTTGCCCGGAGCCTTCGCCTTCGCGGGCGCCGCCTTTGCCTTCGGCGCCGCGGCTTTCTTCACCGCCGGCTTGGTCGCGGCGGCGGCTGCTTTCGCAGCCGGCTTGGCCACCGGCTTCTTGGCTGGTGCCGCTTTCGCTGCCGGCTTTGCCGCGGCCTTGGCGGGAGCCGCCTTCTTCGCTGCGGGTTTGGCTGCGGGTTTGGCTGCGGGCTTGGCCGCAGGCTTCTTGGCCGGTGCCGCTTTCGCTGCCGGCTTCGCCGCGGCTTTCGCGGGCGCCGCCTTCTTCATTGCCGGCTTCGCGACGGCTTTTGCCGCTGCCGCAGGTTTCTTCGCCGGTGCCTTGGCCGCGGCGGCCTTCGGCTTGGCGGCAGGCGCTGCTTTCTTCACTGCCGTTGCGGCCTTCGCCGCGACTGCTTTTGCGGGTGCTTTCTTTGCCGGTGCCTTGGATGCCGGCGCTTTAGATGACTGCTTAGCCATGTCATGCCCCTTCACGTTATGCCGATGGCCGTGAATGACCCCGGCGCGCAATGCATATCTGACTCGCGTCTCGCTAGCCAGCGAAGCAATGGTATGATTTTCTCAACTTAAATTTTGGTTGCGATCGACACACAATCACACTCATCACCGGAAAAATCCGCCGTTGATCTTCCGGCGTCGCCAGCAATTTGACACCGGCATTCCCGATGCGAGTTCGCCATGAAGCTCCAAAGATCAGCGAGCAACTTCACGCATGATCTTCGGTCGTGAATATCATCACTTGCCGTCTCATCGAGGCGATTATCTTTTGCAAGCGAGCGGTCCATGCGGATCACGAGCGCGATGCGACACCCGATCTGAAGATCACCTTGTCAAGCATGTTCCCCGCATCTGTTTTCTGATTGACAGAATACTCTGTATGACAGAGTATTCTGTCAGGGGATGTTATCGCGCCTTTGGTTTCGGCCATGCAAAGGCAAGTGACACACCGCTGGCAGAGATTGCCGGGTCACGCGGCGACAGCCCGAGGCTTTGCCGCATTGGAGCTTATTGATGAGCGCCGACGACATTATCCACCAGAGTACGCGGCTCAGGATCATGGCCGTCCTGAACACGCTGGAAAGGCGCGAGGCGCTTGAGTTCACCCGGTTGAAGGCCATGATCGAGACCACCGACGGCAATCTCGGGGCACATCTCGATACGCTGGCCAGAGCTGGCTATGCCGACATTGAAAAGCTCTTTGTCGGACGGCGGCCACAGACACGGATCAGAGCCACGACGGCCGGACGGCGGGCCTTTCGCGGTCACATTGCCTTTCTTCGCAAGATCATCGATCAGGCAGAGGCAACGCAGCGCAGAAAATAGCTCTGCGCCGAGCGAACGTCTTTGAGCGGTTCACCGTCTCATGATACGGCGAGCCGCTCGTCCGACAATTGTCTATGGTGGCGGAATCGCCGCGTGCCGGCAGGCGTGTGGGTCTTCATCACGGCTGACAGCCGAGACAAATGGCGCCGAGCGCGACGACGGCGCAGGCGCCGACTCGCCGGGGCGTCAGCGTCTCGCCGAGAAACAACCGGCCGATGAAGGCCGCGAAGACGACGCTGGTCTCACGTATCGCGGTGATCGGACCGGCAGGCCCGAGCGCGAAGGCCGCCACCACCACGCCATAGGCCAGAAGCGCGAACAGGCCGCCGCCCAGCGCCTTCCAGGTTTCCGGTGCCCGCGCATCGACAGCGAGCCTGCCGCGACAGGCGACGAAGGTCGCCGGCAGCAGTGCGCCATAGGCCAGCAGGACCCAGGCGGTGTAGGCGCCGACATTGCCCGCCGCACGAACGCCGATCGCGTCGACCATCGCATAGGCGGCGATGATTGCCCCCGTTGCCAGCGCATAGAGGATCGATGTCGTGGTGGCTCTTCCTCGCCCAAGCGAAAGAGCCATGATGCCGCCGCCGACCAGGGCAACGCCCACGGTCTCCAGAGCGGTGAGCTGCTGGCCGGCCAGCAGGAACCCGCCGAGCGTGACGAGCAGGGGCACGCTGCCGCGAACAATCGGGTAGACCTGTCCCAGTTCGCCATATCTGTAGGCGGCCACCAGAAATACGCTGTAGCCGACCTGCAGGCAGGCCGAGAGCCCGACATAGGGCCAGGCGGGCGTCGCCGGAAAACCATTGAAGATTGCAAGGGGAATGGCAAGCGCCGTGCTGGAGAAGCTCATGACGGTGACGGTCCACAATCTGTCGGCACCCGTTCGCAGGAAGGCGTTCCAGCTTGCGTGCAGAATCGCTGCGAACAGCGCGAGCCCGATGACCAGCGGGCTCATTGCGGCCTGCGCGAGGCGGCGATGATGTCCAAGGCAGCCTTGCGGGCGTCGCGGATGGCGGTGTCTCCCTGCCCCATCTGCGCCATCAGGGTCGCACCTTCGATCAGCATCAACAGGGTCGTCGCCGCACTCTCGGCCCGCCCGCGCGGCATCACCTGCTCGAGGATCGACTGCAGGCGCTGCCTGAGGCTATTCTTCTGCCTGGCGACAGCCTTGAACACCGGATGCTGGGGATCGCCGAACTCGGCCAAGGCATGGGCAAACAGGCAACCATGAAAATCCGGTCTGCGGAACCAGCGGCCATGCCAGTCGAAGATCTTCGCGATTTTCTGCTCCGGCGTGGTGCTCTCCCCGGCGAGCCGGTCGAGCTGATCGTTAAAACGCCTGGCGCGATAGTCGAGCACCTCGACGATCAGCTCGTCCTTGCTGGGGAAATGGCGATACATAGTCATCTTGGCCACGTCCGCCTCGGCGATGATCCGGTCGATGCCGGTGGCATGGAAACCGGCGCGCTTGAACAGCGCATAGGCCGTTTCGACGACATGCTGGCGTTTGTCGGAAGCAGGTGACGGTGTCATGCGCTAACCAAGTGATGAGACAGGTCTGTCTCATCACAGTGCACCGGAACGCGTCACCTGTCAACGCAGGACATCAAAGCGCCCGCGACCCCTTCAGGCCGCAGGCGGGAAAAGACCGGAAAGGAAGAGAAGCGTTCAGCGCAGGACGCGACAGCGGCCGTTATAGACCATCCAGCGATCGAAGCCCGAGACGCAGAACTCGACATTGTCGCCGATCGAGGCAAAGCCCTGGCCTTCCTCGATCAGATAGAAGATCGACCGGTCCCGGCCATCCGACAGGCTGACGGTTGCCCGGCAATAGTGACGGCCAATCGGCCATTCCTCGCTCGCCTGCTCATAGCGGTGTTGGCGAATGTCGCGAAAATCGGTGATGGCGACCTCGGGCAGATGCGGCACGTGATGCACCTGGTAGGAGAACCGATGCGTGATCTTGCTCAGCACCCATGTCTCCCCACAGACGCTGCCATCGTCCTCGGAATAGACGGCAAGGTCAGCCGCATGGACCGCCTGGGTGATACCGAGAGGCGCGGCAAGGGGTGTGCAGAGCGAAATCAGGGCAGCAAGTGCGGATTTGGCGAAGCGAGTCATGGCAGCCTCTCAAGGTCGATTGCGCGCACTGTGCGGATTCGCTCGACGGCGGTCAAGCGGTTGCCGAAACAATGATTTCCAGAAACCGGCGCGGGCAGTTGCTGTAAGCAGCAACCCGCGGGTAACGGCGAAGTTCCCTGCGGGCGGATCATGCGGTCGCACGGGGCGCGGCGATCAAATCCAGCTATACCGGCGGCGGGGCCTGCTCGCCGGCCAGCCATTCCATCGACCAATGCGCCGGCTTTTCCATGGCGAGCAATTTGTGCAGTGCCGGCAATATGGTTCGCAGTTCGCCTTCCAGCATGAAGGGCGGATTGACCACCACCATGCCGGTGCCATCGAGGCTGGGTTCCGAAGAGGCCGGCCTGATCTCGAATTCTATGTCGAGGATTTTCGGGATGCCGGATTGCTTCAGCGCTTTCCTGAAGGCGATGATCGCCTTGCGGTTCTTGATCGGATACCACAGGGCGTAGATGCCGTTGGGCCAGCGCCTGTGCGCCTTCACCAGCCCCTCGACGAGGCGGCCGAACTCGCCCTCTTCCTCGAAGGGTGGATCGATGAGCACCAAGCCGCGCTTTTCCTTCGGCGGCAGGTGCGCCCCGAGCGCAAGCCAGCCGTCAAGTTTCATCACCTTTGTCTGGAAATCGCCGGCGAATTCCGTCTTCAGCTTCGCGGCGTCTTTCGGATGCAGTTCGATCGCCGACAACCGGTCCTGCTTGCGCAGGAGATTGCGCGCGAGCAGCGGCGAGCCCGGATATTTCTTCACGCCGCCCTCGGGATTGAGCGAGCGCACCGCCGCCAGATAGGGCGCCAGCAGCGCCGCCGCCTTCGCGTCGAACGAGGCATCGATCAGCCTGCCGATGCCGCCCTGCCACTCACCGGTCTTTTGCGCTTCGAGTGACGACAGGTCGTAGCGGCCAATGCCGGCATGGGTGTCCACGACACGAAACGCCTTGTCCTTCTGCTTCAGATAGTCGAGCAGGCGCGTCAGCACGACATGCTTGACGACATCGGAAAAATTGCCGGCGTGGTAGGCGTGGCGGTAGTTCATGTGGGACCCCTGCCCCAGCGTGGCGGCGGCGGTTGCGAGTTCGGATTTTCCGGTCGCCCGCCTCCAGAACGCAGGGATAGCAGGAAGCCGATCAAGCCGACCGCCATCAGCGAAAAGCCTATCGGCTGCGCGCGGGCGTCGATCTCGCCGACGCCGGAACGCAAGACAAGGTCGACCGCTCGCATCGGTATGTCCTCGGCATCGCCAGGGCCAACTGTGAAGAGGTAAGCGCCAGGGCTGACGGTGGCAATCAGGCCGGCCTCGTCGCGAAAGATCTTGTCGGGCAATTGCGGGCTGGCCTGCCGCGGATTGTCCACATGGTTGAACTGCAGCGTCGAGGCAAGCACAGTGCGGCCATTGGTGGCCGCGGTCAGCGTCAATACCGTGCGCTGCTGCGAAACGATGCGCTCGGCCCTGGCGGTCAGGTCGACCAGCACCCGCACCGGCGCATCGCGATCTTTGAGCGATACGGTCAACGGCCTGAACCGGCCCTGCTCATAGACTCGCCAGGTGCCGATTTCGCGACCGGAAAAATTGCTCACCGCCCAGGGGTAGATGAAACCGATGCCGGTGCCGGAGAGCAGGATCAGGACAAACAGAAAGCGCATCGAAAACCTTGGCTATTTCTACTTCTGCTCGCTATGGCTGCCGCCTTGCGCGGACCTGTCCAGGGTAGCAGTGCGGATCCGCTCCATCTCGTCCAGAAGCATCTCCAGGCCAAGATCGAAGGTCTTGTCGAATTCAGCGGTGCCAAAGTAGCGTCCCGCGGTGGCGATGTTGGGGAAATCGCGCTCAAGCTGCTCACGGCCGACTGTTGTGACCGCCGACGGGCCCTTTGAGTAACCGGCGGTCTCGTCGAGCACCGCCCCCGACAGATAGTACCCCACCGCACGGAACAGCCTTGCGGCCATTTCCTGATCGAAGCCGCCGTCATTGAACAAGCCTACGATGTTGTCGATATAGGCAAGACAAATGGGCGAATTCATCCGGTAGCTGAGAAAATAGCTCGCGAAGGCCGGATGCTCGCGACCGATACGCCGATAATCCAATACCACCATTCGCATCCTCTGGCGCCATGGCAGATCCGGATCCGGCATCTTCAACGGACCAATCAGCCTGTCGACCAGCGCCTCAAAGAGATGCGCCTGCGAGGGGAAGTGATGATAAATGCTCATTGCCTCGCAACCAAGTGCGGCCGCCAGCTTGCGCATCGAAAAGCCGGCAAGCCCTTCCCTCTCGATCACCTCGAAGGCCGCGTCCTCGATCATCTCGCGCGACAGACGTCCGCGCGCTCTCTTTTTCTTGATTGATTGATCCATTGCGCCGCTTGACAACTTACAGTGTAAGGTTCATTTTCACCGTTACCTTACATCGTAAGGATAGCAAAGACCAGAGGAGAAAACCATGTCGTACCATCGCGTCGTCAAATCCGTGCAATCTTCGTCCCAGCATGTGTTCCTGTTCGCCGCCGCAGCCTGCGTGCTGTCGCTCGGCACCGCGCCGGCCCACGCCGACGACTATGATGCAACCCTCAAGGACATACAGTCGACCATGGGCGGTGTGCCGAGCTTTGTGAAGCAGTTTCCCAAAACCGGTCTGCCTGGTGCCTGGGCCGAGGTCAAGGCCATCGAACTCAGCGACAAGACGGCGCTGCCGCCCAAGGTCAAGTCGCTGATCTCCCTGGCCGTGGCGGCACAGATTCCTTGCACCTACTGCATCTGGTCGGACACGCAGGACGCCAAGCGCGCCGGCGCAACCGACGAGGAGATCCAGGAAGCCGTGGCGATGGCGGCGCTGACACGCCACTGGAGCACCATCTTCAACGGCATGCAGGTCGATTTCGATACATTCAAGAAGGAAATGGGCGGGCAGTAAGCCCGCCGGCAAGAAGGAAATGGGCGGGCAGTAAGCCCGCCGGCAAGAAGGAAATGGGCGGGCAGTGAGCCTCAATGGCACTACAGAGATGCCTCGGTGCGCGGGTCGTCTCTGGTCCGCGTTTCGGCCTTAGGCGCTGCTCTCACGCCTTGCGCTCCCAGCGGCGGTCCGCGGTCTGCTGCCAATAGGTGACGGCGTGGCCCGCGTCCTTCATCGTCTTCCAATGCGCCCGGGCCATCTCGACCTGGGCCGCGTCATGGCCATCGAACAGGAACACCGCACGCTCGTAGCCGCGAAGGTCGGGCGGCACCGCGCCGTCTACCAGGAACCTGACCCTGGCTTCGTTGGGATTGCCGTCACCAGTGGTCAACAGGATTGGTTGTTCAGCTGGGTAAGCTTCGCGATCGGTCGCGTGTGCCAGGAAGGAATCATCACGGCAAGTCCATAGATGCTGGTCGAGCGCGTCGCGCCGCTCCTCGGTGCCGGTCTGCACCACGGCGCGCCAGCCTCGATCGATGCTGCGCTCGAGCAGGCCGGGCAGCGCATCCTCCAACGTCGATTCGGTCAGATGGTAGAACAGCACATCGGCCATGGATCGACGTCAGCTCTCGTAGTGATCACGTACCAGCCGGTCCAGCAGCCGCACGCCGAAACCCGAACCCCATGACTGGTTGATCTCGTTCAATGGCGAGCCCATCGCGGTACCGGCAATGTCGAGATGCGCCCAGGGCGTGTCCTTGACGAAGCGCTGCAGGAACTGCGCGGCGATGATCGCGCCGCCGTAGCGGCCACCGATGTTCTTCATGTCGGCGTTCTTGGAATCGATCAGCTTGTCGTATTCGGCGCCGAGCGGCATGCGCCACAGCCGTTCCTGCGTTGACTGTCCGGCCGCGGTCAGCCTTTGCGCCAGTTCGTCGTTGTTGGAGAACAGGCCGGCATAATGCAGGCCGAGCGCAACCATGATGGCGCCGGTCAGCGTCGCCAGGTTGACCATGAATTTCGGCTGGAAGCGGTCGTTGCAGTACCACAGCGCGTCGGCCAGAACGAGGCGCCCCTCCGCATCGGTGTTGAGCACCTCGATGGTCTGTCCCGACATCGAGGTGACGATGTCGCCCGGGCGCTGGGCATGACCATCGACGGCGTTTTCGACAAGACCGATGATGCCGACAACATTGGCCTTGGCCTTACGCGCGGCGAGCGCATGCATCAACCCGGTCACGGCGGCAGCGCCGCCCATGTCGCCTTTCATGTCCTCCATGCCGGAGGCCGGCTTGATCGAATTGCCGCCGGTGTCGAACGTGACGCCCTTGCCGACGAAGGCGACCGGGCTGTCCTTGGGCTTGCCGCCGTTCCATTGCATGACCGCCATGCGGGCGCCTCGGGGCGAGCCTTGCGCGACACCCAGCAGCGAACCCATGCCAAGCTTCTTCATCTCCTTCTCGGTCAGTATCTCGACCTTGACGCCGAGCGCCTCGAGGTCCTTGGCGCGGGCGGCGAACTCGACAGGTCCCAGCACGTTTGCCGGTTCGTTGACGAGATCGCGCGCCAGCAGCACACCGTCGATCACCGCCTCGGCATCGGTGAAAGCTTTCTTGGCGCCTGCCGGGTCGGCGGTATGGATGGTCACCTTGACCGGCTTTTTCGGATCGGCCTTGCCGCCCCCCTGGCCGCTCCCCTGGCCGTCGTCCTTATCCTTCCTGGTCTTGTACTTGTCGAAGGAATAGCCGCGCAAAAGAATGCCCGCTGCGAGGTTCGCGGCGTCCTTGCCATCGGGCGAGGCACCGGCCAGGTCGAGGACCACGGCCACGTCGGTTGCCTTGCGCAGCGATGCCGCAATGGTGCCGCCGAGCTTCAGCCAGGCATATTCATCGAGCCCCGACACCCTGCCGGCGCCGATCGCGACCAACCTGTCGAGCGATGTTGCTTCCGGCGCCAGGATTTCGACAGTGCCGGCGAACTTGCCGGTAAACTCGGCGACCGGGAAAGCCCGGTCGAGCGTCTTGCCCGGATCGTAAGCCCTGGCCGCATCGCTCAAGCCATCATCCGCCGACAGCACGAAGACCGTGCCCTTTCTGTTCGCCGCCGACTGGGGCGCGACGAATTTTGCAAAGGCGATCGATGGTCTCGGGTTCATCATGTCCTGCTTTCGGGGGTTGCGCGATGATGCGCGAAGCGGTTTGAAGCGATGCGCGACATTTGGTCGTTTTCCGGCATTTGGCAAGACTTTGCCAAAATGGCTACCCATATGAGACATGGAATCGATGGCGATTCGTCGCGGCACGGCCCGCTTAATGCCGCAACCTGTTGTTAACCATCGATGTTCGTCCTTTCTTATCCATTGCCGCCGACACTCCGGCCTACTGCGGCACGCGACCGGCTCGCCTGCCCGACACAGCCCAACGGAGCCAGTTGTGCGGGCGTCGCCGGACAGCTACCTTTGGCGTGGTGGCATGATGCCGTTCGAGAAAATCGAGTAAAGCCTTCATGAAGGTCGTTGAACGCTACATCATGCGCCGCGCTTGCGTGGTCTTCCTGGCAGCACTGGTCTGGACGCTGGCCATCGTGTGGACGACGCAGGTACTGGCCAAGATCAACCTGGTCACCGACAGCGGTCAGTCAGCCTTGACCTTCTTCGAGGTCGCGTCCCTTATTCTCCCCTCCATCGTCCCGATCGTCGTGCCTTTCGCGCTCGTGGTGGCTGTCGCCCAGACACTCAGTGTGATGAATTCGGATTCGGAACTCGCGGTGGTCAACGCATCGGGCGCCTCGCGCTGGACCATCGTGCGGCCGATCATGCTGCTGGCGCTGGCCGCCAGCGTCTTTTCATTCGCCGTGGACAACGGCATCGACCCCTATGCACGACAGAAGAACCGCGCCCTGGTGGCGGAGTCGCGCGCCGACCTTTTGTCGCTGATCATCCAGGAAGGCACGTTCCGGAAAATCGAGGACGGACTGTTCCTGCAGATTGGCGAGCGGCTTCCCAACAACCGGCTGGGTGGCATCTTCGTCGCCGATTCGCGCGAGGAAGGCGTCAATCTCGTCTATTATGCGAAGACCGGCAGCATCATCGAACGCGGCGGCGAAAAGGTGCTGATGATGAATGACGGCGTCATCCATCGCAAAACGCTGACGGGCGACCTCAGTGTCATCCGGTTCACGTCCTATGCCTTCGACATGTCGGCCTTCATGTCGGCGGCCAACCAGGTGACGCTCCTGCCAAAGGACCAGACGACCCAGTACCTGCTCAATCCAAGCCCTAACGACAAGAACTATCAGCAAAATCCGCAGGAGTACCGGGCCGAGGTCGACCAGCGGTTTTCGGAATGGACATATTCCATGGTTTTCGCCCTGATCGCGCTCGCGGTCGCGGGAGACGCACGTTCGCATCGCGAGGCGCGCGTCAATCCGCTGATCACGGCCATCGCGATATCGCTGTTCGTGCGCTGGCTGGGTTTCTTCGCCGCGAGCAAGGCCGACGAAGTCCCGCAATATTCCTATGTGGTCTATGGCGTGCCGATCGTGGCTTCCGCGGTGGCGATCTGGTTCATCGTGTCGAACCGGACCATGGAACTGCCGGTTGCCTGGGCGGACTGGATGACAAACCTGGCCAGCCGCATCGGTGAGGGCTGGAATGCCCTCAAGTTGCGTCTATCCAGGCGCGACACCTCAGGCCAAGGAGCCGGCTGATGGGCTGGACGCTGGGCCGTTACTTCTTCTTCCGCTACGTCGCGATCACGATCTGGTTCTTCCTCGGCCTTCTGGCGCTGGTATTCCTTATCGATTTCACCGAACTGTCCGGCCGCACCACCGGCCTGCCGGGGTTCACCTATGGCACGGCGATGGCCATTTCAGGCCTTCGCATGCCGATGATCATGCTGCAGACGGTGCCGTTTGTCGGCTTGTTCTCGGCGATGGCGACGCTGGTGTCGCTCAACCGACGTTACGAACTCGTCATCGCGCGCTCCGCGGGCGTTTCCGCCTGGCAGTTCCTTTTGCCATGCTGCATCGGCGCACTGCTGTTCGGCGCCGTATCGGTCGGGATCATCAACCCGCTCGCCGCGCACGCCTTCTCCTTGTCCGAACAGATCGAGACCGAGTTGCGCTCTGGCAAATCCAACACGGTTTCGGCCGATGCCGCTCCCTGGATCCGCCAGAAAACCAGTTCCGGCGACACGATCATCGGCGCGCGCGCCATCCTCGGCCAGGGTCTGGAGATGTCCGACGCGGTTTTTTTCATCCTCGACCAGCAAGGCAATATCGTCGAGCGCAAGGATGCGGCGCGTGCTTACCTGCGCGACGGCTATTGGGAATTGCAGGATGTGAAGATCTTCAGGAACGGCACCATCCAGCTCGTCGCGAACGATCGTGTGCCGACCAATCTGAAGCCGGAATTCGTGCAGGAGCGGCTGGCGCGCCCGGAGACGATTCCCTTCTATGACCTGCCCGGAAAAATCGAGGTTGCCCGTTCCTTCGGCCTCAAGGCAAATGCCTTTGCCATGCAGTTTGATTCGCTGGTGGCGTTGCCATTCCTCCTCGTCGCCATGACGCTGATTGCGGCAACAGTTTCAATGCGATTTGCGCGAATGGGGCAGTCGGCAACGATGATTCTGGGTGGCGTCGTTGCCGGGTTTCTGCTTTATGTCGTTTCGGTTCTGGTGAAGGCGTTCGGCGTGGCGGGGTTCGTGCCGACTGCCATAGCCGCCTGGGTGCCGGTCGTGGTAGCTATGTTCTTCGGGGTGACTTTCCTGCTATACAAGGAAGACGGCTAGTGAGGGAGGCGTTTTTGCCCAGCGACAGGCAGGCCCGTTTGGCGCGCCTTTATGCGGCGAGCGCCTTGGCGTGCCTGGTCGCCTGCGGCGTCCCGCTGCCGGCGTTCGCGCAGGATGTCGGCAACATGGCGACCACGGTTCCGTCCGGCTCGCAGATGCTGCTGGCGGCAGACACCCTGGAATATAACAACGACAACCAGACCGTGACCGCCATCGGCGGCGTGCAGATCGACTATGGCGGCAACCGCCTCGTCGCCCAGAAGGTTGTGTACGACCGCAAGACCAAGCGGATGGTTGCCAGCGGCAATGTCGAGATCGTCAACAGCGACGGCACCAAGATCAATTCGCAGCACATCGACATCACCGACGATTTCGCAGACGGCTTCGTCAACGCGCTGCGCGTTGAAACCGTCGACAAGGCCTATTTCGCCGCCGAAAGCGCCGAACGCATGGGCGGCGTGCTGACCACTTTCCACAATGGTGTCTACACCGCCTGCGAACCGTGCGAGGACAAGCCCGACAAGGCGCCGACATGGCGCGTCAAAGCCAGGAAGATCATCTGGAACGGTGAGAAGAAGACGGTTCGCTTCGAGAGCGCGAATTTCGAGTTCTTCGGCTTTCCGCTGGCCTACCTGCCAGCATTCGAGATCGCAGACCCGACGGTGAAGCGCAAGAGCGGCTTCCTGATCCCCAGCATCGGCTACAACAGCCATCTGGGGTATAGCGTCAAGGTCCCCTACTATTTCGCTCTTTCCCCAACATATGACCTGACGGTGACCGGAAGCGGCTACACCAAGCAGGGCTTCCTCGGCGAAGCCGAATGGCG
Organism: Mesorhizobium sp. B2-5-4; assembly: GCF_006441095.1. Lineage (NCBI taxonomy): Bacteria > Pseudomonadati > Pseudomonadota > Alphaproteobacteria > Hyphomicrobiales > Phyllobacteriaceae > Mesorhizobium > Mesorhizobium sp. B2-5-4. Next base: position 54,666 of record NZ_VFUR01000022.1, read on the forward strand.
CCAGCGCTTCAACAATGGCGAATACACTTTTAAGGTCGCCGGGATCCAGCAGCAGAATCCCGACGCCTTCATCGACAGCGCCGGCCGCAACATCGATTCGGGCGCGGCTGGCGATTCCAACAAGTTCCGCGGCATGATGGGCACGCAGGGGCAGTTCGCGATCAACGAACGCTGGAATTTCGGCTGGGACGTGCTGTTGCAGACCGACAAGGATTTCTCGCACACCTACAACATCAACAAGTACAACGAATACGTCCACCAGTCGTCGGTCTACCTGACTGGTCTCAATGACCGTAACTATTTCGACGTGCGTGCCATGCATTTCGAAGTCCAGGAAAATACGCTCAACGACGATGTCGCGGCGAGAAGCGGCCAGCAGCCCTGGGTGCTGCCCTCGCTCGACTATGCCTATATCCCCGACGCATCGGTTGCCGGCGGCCAGTTGTCGCTCAATGTCAATACGCGCGTCATCCGCCGCGAAGATCTCGACGAGACATATTTCACCCCTTACTACCCCCCGTCAGGTACGCAGCGCGTGCGCGGCATCGAAGGCGAGTCCAGCCGTCTTACCGCCGAGGCCGAGTGGAAACGGAGCTTTGTCACCGATGACGGGTTGGTGCTGACGCCGTTGCTGGCGCTGCAAGGCGACGTCGACTATGTCAGACCATCATCGGCCTCGCTCGCCGCGATCAACCAGATGGCGACGAATCTGGGCGAGCAGGACGACATGCGCTCGTCCTTTGCCCGCTACATGGCGACCGCCGGGCTCGAGATGAGCTGGCCCCTGTTGTTCTCGCTGGCCAGCGGGTCGAGCCACGTTTTCGAGCCGATGGCTCAGGTGTTCCTGCGCCCGAACGAACAGTATGTCGGCGGCCTCTCCATTCCGAACGAAGACGCGCAGAGCATGGTTTTCGATGCGACCACGCTGTTCGAACGCGACAAGTTCTCCGGCTACGACCGCATCGAGGGCGGCTCGCGTGCCAATGTCGGGCTGCGCTATTCCGGCTCTTATATCAATGGCTGGGGCACCAATGCGATCTTCGGCCAGTCCTATCAGATCGGCGGCGAAAACTCCTTCGCGGCACCTGATCTGGTCAATGTCGGCGCAAATTCGGGGCTCGAGACCACCAAGTCCGACTATGTCGGCCTGTTTGGCATAACCAGCCCCAATGGATTCGCGGCCTCCGTCAGCGGCCGTTTCGACGAACAGAGCTTCGAGATCCGCCGCGCCGAGTTTAAAGCCGCCTATTCCGGCCTACCGGTGTCGTTGAGCGCCAAGTATGCCTTCATCCAGGCCCAGCCGCTCTATGGTTTCACGACCGACCGTCACGAGGTCACGCTCGGTGCATCGACGCATCTTGCCGAGAACTGGCGCGTGTTCGGAACAGGAACCTACGATTTGCAGGAAGGCCTGCTGGTCAAGGACGGGGTGGGCTTCGCCTACAACGATTCCTGCTTCACTTACCTGATGACGTACGCGCAGTCGCGTGACCTGAACACCAGGGAAGTGACGCAGAGCATCGGATTCAACCTGTCGTTCCGTACCCTCGGCGACTTCGGCTCGTCGACCAACGCAGTCGACACCATCCAATAAGCGGCGACATCGTTTCGCCGCATAGGGCTGGCACGGATTCGCGTATCCGGAAGGGGACGGAATTGGGCGGAGCCGGGATAGAATTGGGATGCCAACGATGAGGAAATACCTCTTTTCAGCAGGGTTCGCGTTGCTTGTGGCGGCGACGTCCGTGTCGATGACAGTGATGACGCCGCCGGCTTTCGCCAGCGAGATCAAATACGTCGTCAACGACATAGCAATCACCACTGGTGATATCGCCCATCGTGCCGCCTTCCTGAAGCTGCAGCGCAAGAAGGGCGACGCTGCCCAGGAAATGATCGACCAGACGCTGCGCATGGCCGAGGCCAGACGGCTTGGCATCCGTATCAGCGATGCCCAGGTCGAGGCCGCCTACCAGCGCTTTGCCACCAACAACAAGATGCAGCTCGGCCAGCTCAACGGCGTCATGGAAAAATCCGGCGTCGGCAAGGATCATTTCAAGGAGTTCATTCGCGCCCAGATGGCCTGGAACCAGGCCCTGAGCGCCCGTTACCGTTCCGGCGAAGGTGGCAGCGTGACCGAACAGGACGCGGTGCGGCGCATGCTTGACAAGGGCGGAGCCAAGCCGAGTGCCATGGAATACATGCTGCAGCAGGTCATCTTCGTCGTGCCAGCGGCCGAACGCAGCGCGACGCTGGCCAAACGCAAGCGCGAGGCCGACGCCATGCGTGCCCGCTTCAACGGCTGCAACACGACGCGCGAGTTCGCCAAAGGGCTGATCGACGTCACCGTTCGCGACCTCGGACGGATTCTGGCGCCGCAACTGCCGCCGGACTGGGCGGAGCAGATCAAGGCGACCAAGGTCGGTGGCGCCACCGTCACACGCGAGACCGAACGCGGCGTCGAATTCATCGGCATCTGCTCGTCGCGCGAAGTATCCGACGACAAGACGGCCCAGATGGTGTTCCAGAGCGAAGGCTCCAGCGACAAGGCCGCCGACGATCTCAGCAAGAAATATGTCGACGAGCTGAAGGCGAAAGCCCGCATCGTCAAGCGCTGACGTGAGCAGCACGATGACCGCGCTGGCGTTGAGCGTCGGCGATCCGTCCGGTATCGGCCCTGAAATCGCCATCGCCGCCTTCCTTGCGCGGAACGCCGTCGGCTTGCCCGCCTTCTACCTGCTGGCCGACCCGGCCGTGGTCGCATCGCGAGCACGCCACCTTGGCGTCTCGCTGCCTGTCGAGGAAGTGACGCCGGTGCAGGCGATCGAGGTCTTTGGCCGCGCCTTGCCGATCGTTCCCCTGACGGCGCGCTTCATCGACAGCCCCGGGCGACCCGACCCGGCCAATGCAGCCGGCACCATCGAAGCGATCGACCGCGCGGTCGCCGCCTGCCTTGCCGGCGAGGCCGCTGCCGTGGTGACCTGCCCGATAGCCAAGAAACCGCTCTACGATGCCGGCTTCCGTTTTCCCGGCCACACCGAATATCTGGCGCATCTGGCGGCTCGGCACAGCGGCGTCGAGGCGATGCCGGTGATGATGCTGGCAGGCCCCGACCTGCGCACGGTTCCCGTCACCATCCACATCGCTCTGGCCGAGGTGCCGAAGGTCCTAAGCACCGAATTGATCGTCGCGACCGCGCGCATCACGGCGGCCGACCTTGCCAGCCGCTTCGGCATCGCCAGGCCGCGGCTCGCCATTGCGGGCCTCAATCCGCATGCCGGCGAAGGCGGCTCCATGGGCCTGGAAGACGAGCATATCGTGCGCCCGGCGGTCGACATCCTGCGCGCTGAAGGCATCGATGCTTTCGGGCCCTTGCCCGCCGACACGCTGTTCCATGCCCGGGTGCGGGCAGGCTACGACGCTGCACTGTGCATGTATCACGACCAGGCATTGATCCCGGCCAAGGCGCTGGCCTTCGACGAGGCGGTCAACGTCACGCTGGGCCTGCCCTTCATCCGCACCTCGCCCGACCACGGCACCGCCTTCGACATCGCCGGCAAGGGCGTGGCACGACCCGACAGCCTGATCGCGGCGCTGAAGCTCGCCAGAAGACTGGCTGACGTCGACGCAAAGGCTGGCACCGCATGAGCGCTTTCGCTTCCGGTCTTCGCGCATGAGCATCGATGGGCTGCCGCCGCTGCGTGACGTCATCGAGCGCCATGGGCTGCAGGCGAAAAAGGCGCTCGGCCAGAACTTCCTGCTCGATCTCAATTTGACCGGCAAGATCGCACGCAGCGCCGGCGACCTGACGAATGCCACGGTGATCGAGGTTGGGCCCGGGCCTGGAGGGCTGACAAGGGCGCTGCTATCGAACGGCGCCCGCCGGGTCGTCGCCATCGAGCGCGACGAACGCTGCCTGGCGGCGCTTGCCGAGGTGTCCGCTCACTACCCAGGTCGGCTGGAGGTGATTTCAGGCGACGCGCTGAAGATCGACTTCGCCGCCCTCGCCTCGGGAACCGACCACGCTCCGGTCCGGATCGTGGCCAATCTGCCCTACAACATCGGCACCGAACTGCTGATCCGATGGCTGACGGTCGCGGACTGGCCGCCCTTCTATGCCTCGATGACGCTGATGTTCCAGCGTGAGGTGGCGCAGCGCATCGTCGCCGCACCCGACAGCGATGCCTATGGCAGGCTGGGTGTGCTCGCCGGCTGGCGCACGCAGGCCAGGATCGCCTTCGACGTCCCGCCTCAAGCCTTCACGCCACCGCCCAAGGTCACCTCCTCGGTGGTGCATCTGGAACCACGCGCGACGCCCCTGCCCGCCGAGGTGAAGAAACTCGGCCGGGTCACGGAAGCCGCCTTCGGCCAACGCCGAAAGATGCTGCGGCAGAGCGTGAAAAGCCTCGGCGGCGAGGCCTTGCTCGAAAGAGCGGGGATCGACCCGACGCGACGTGCCGAAACGCTCAGCGTCGAGGAGTTCGTGCGGCTGACCAATGCGGTCTAGCGCCGGCAGGTCTGGAATTGTGATGACCGAGGCATAGGTAGTCTGGCGAACATGCCGGAGAACCAGGAATGCCCGCCTATGTCATTTCCGATGTCACGGTCCGCGACGAAAAGGCGTTGCAGACATACCGCTCCCGCGCCGCGGCCTCGATCGCCCGGCATGGCGGGCGTTATCTGGTGCGCGGCGGCCAAGTGCAGACGCTGGAGGGTGATTGGCATCCTGGTCCGCTGATCGTCGTCGAATTTCCCGACATCGAGCGGGCAAGGCGCTGGTACGCATCCGCCGAATATGCGGCGGCGCTGGAGGTACGCGATGCCGCGCTCAGCCGACATCTGATCCTGGTCGAGGGCATGGCGCCCTGACGCCAGTCACACGGTCTTTTCGTCCAACAATCCCGACACGAAATCGAAGAGACCGGGCCGGCGGTCGCGCCGCAGCCGCTCGGCCACGACGATGCCGCGAACCTCGGCGAAGGCACGGTCGAGATCGTCATTGACGATGACGAAGTCATATTCCTTCCAGTGCTCGATCTCGTTGCGGGCGTTCTTCAGCCGTGTCTCGATCACCGCTTCCTGGTCCTCGGCGCGCCGCTTCAGCCGCGCCTTCAATTCCTTCATCGACGGAGGCAGGATGAAAATCGAGACGATGTCGGCACGCATCTTCTCCTTGAGCTGCTGGGCGCCCTGCCAGTCGATGTCGAACAGCATGTCGCGGCCCTGCGCCAGCGCCAGTTCGGCCGGCTCGCGCGGTGTCGCATAGCAATTGCCGTGCACTTCCGCCCATTCGAGGAGCGCGTCGGAATCACGCAATCGCTCGAATTCGCGCATCGTGCGGAAGTGGTAGTGAACGCCCTCGATTTCCGACCCACGGCGTGGCCTCGTGGTGACCGAGACCGACAGTTCGAGGCTGGAGTCGCTCTCCAGAAGGTTGCGCGCGATCGTCGACTTGCCGGCACCCGATGGTGACGACAGGACGAGCATCAGCCCCCGGCGGCGGATGCGGGATCCCATATCCCTGGGAACCATCGGTTCCTTGGCGACCATCGGCTACTCCAGATTCTGGACCTGTTCACGAAACTGGTCGACGACCGCCTTCAGTTCCAGCCCGATCGCGGTGACGGCGGCGGCATTCGACTTCGAACACAGCGTATTCGATTCGCGGTTAAATTCCTGTGCCAGAAAATCGAGCTTGCGGCCGACCGCGCCGCCGCCCTCGAGCAAAGCCCGGCCAGACGCGACATGCGTTTTCAGCCGGTCGATCTCTTCGCGAATATCGCCCTTAGTGGCAAGGAACGCCGCCTCCATGTGCAGCCGGCTTGCATCCAGATTGGCGGATGCGTCCATCAGCAGCCGGACCTGCTCGGCAATGCGTTCGCGGATCGCCGCGGTATCGCGTGACGGGTCGGCTTCCGCGCGCAGGGTCAGTGTCTCGATGGTGTCGATATGGCCGGACAAAAGCACGGCCAGCGCGGCGCCCTCGCCTTGCCTGGCCTGTTCCAGGCCGTTCAGCGCCACGTCCAGCGCGGCCATGATGGCGGTATCGAGCGCGGCCCGCACTTCTTCGGTTTCGATGGTTTCGGCAACGTCGAGCACGCCACGCAGCGACAGCAATCCGTCAGCCGTCGCGGGCGCAACGCCGAACTGTTCCTGCAGCCGCTTGGCCAGACCGGCGAGATCTTTCAAAAACGCCTCGTTGACGACAGGTTGCGTCTGCGCGCTGGCGGCGCGGCCGATGGTCAGCGTCGCCTGGAAATTGCCGCGGGCGAAACGCTTCTGCAGCGTTTGCCTGACCACAGGCTCCAGCCGCTCGAATCCCTGAGGCAGCCGCAGGCGAACCTCGACGCTCTTGCCATTGACGGATTTGACTTCCCAGGCAATCGCGGTGCCGTCGTGCTCGGCGACGACGCGCGCAAAACCGGTCATGCTCTGCAAATTCATGTCGCCCTGTACACCCCTGGCGCCTTGCCCCGAAACGGTTTTCCGGAGGGGCAAGCGCGGCTTAAAATGACCACACCGCGAATGCGTCGAATTCGGACGCCCGGCGTTCCTTCAAATGTCAGGCCGCCGCCTTCCAGGCAACGCCTTTCTTCACCTTACTGGACCGCGCCCGCATCACCGCCGGCATTGCCGTTGTCGCCACCGGTGCCGTCGCTGTCGTCGGCAGGCTTGTCGGAAGCAGGGTTGTCGGCAGCAGGCTTGTCGGCACTGCCGCTGGTACCGGCGGCAGCGGCGGCCTTGGCTGCTTCATCGGCCTGCTTCTTCTGCAGCGCGCGATAGCGGGCGACGTTTTCATTATGCTCGTTCAGGGTCGACGCAAAGACGTGACCGCCCGTGCCGTCGGCGACGAAATAGAGGTCGTCGGTCTTCGACGGATTGGCCACGGCCTCGAGGGCCGCGCGGCCTGGATTGGCGATAGGCGTCGGCGGCAGGCCGCTGATCACATAGGTGTTGTAAGGCGTCTGCTTCTGGATGTCGGACTGGTAGATCGGGCGGTCCACCGGCTTGCCCTTGCCGCCAAACAGACCATAGATGATGGTCGGATCGGACTGCAGGCGCATGCCCTTGGCCAACCGGTTCAGGAAGACAGCAGCCACCCGTGAGCGTTCATCGCCCTTGCCGGTTTCCTTCTCGACGATCGAGGCCAGGGTGACGAAGTCCTCGACGTTGGCCAGGGGCAGATCCGGCGCGCGCCGCTGCCACACCTCATCGACCAGTTTCTTCTGATCGGCGAGCAGCTTTTCGACCATCTGCTGACGCGTTGCGCCACGCGTGAAGCGCAGCGTGTCGGTGGCAAGGCTGCCCTCGGGGGGCGTCTTCGCCGGCATATCGCCGCTCAGGGCGGGTTCGTCGGCGATGCGCTGCAAGGCCTGCTCGACCGTCAGCCCTTCGGGAATAGTCAGCGAGTACATCACCGACTTGCCGCTCTTCAGGAGTTCCATGATGTCGCGCATGGATGCCCTGGGCTTGATCTCGTATTCTCCGGCCTTGAGTGCGGAATCGTTGCCGAAGGCACGCACGCCGAGGCGGAATACGCGGGCGTCGCTGATTAGTCCGCGACGCTCAAGCTGGTCGGCGATATCCTGGACGCCAGTGTTGGGCTTGACGAGGAAAGTGTCGCCATTGGCGGAAGGGCCGGGCTCGGTAAACTCCTGCTTGCCGAAATAGAGGGCCACGCCCGCCGCCAGAACCATCAGCATCACCGAGGAGATGACGAAGTTCATGAACACGACGACCTGGCTGCGCGAAGCGCGCGAGCGTTTCGGCGGCGGCGTTCCGGCTTCCGGCCGCAGCGCCTCGCTGGCCGTCTTCGGCACGATCGGCCCGGTATTCGCCGGCCTTTGCCCGAATTCTCCGTTGTCTGACGGATTTGTGTTCATTTCGCCCTACCGTTCGATCTCTCAACGAATCCCCTGCGGCAGAGTAGAGGCGAATATGGCAAAATTGACGGCACGCCAAAGCATTGCCCGGTAGCCGGACCGTCAGCCATTAATACCGCTGGAAGACGAGCGAGGCGTTGGTGCCGCCGAAGCCGAAGGAATTGGACAGGGCTACGTCGATCTGGCGAGGGCGTGGCTTGTTCGGCACCAGGTCGATCGCGGTTTCGCGTTCGGGATTGTCGAGGTTGATGGTCGCCGGTGCGATATTGTCGCGGATGGCGAGGATCGAAAAGATCGCTTCGGCCGCGCCGGCTGCTCCCAGCAAATGGCCGATCGACGACTTGGTCGACGACATTGAAATCTTGGACGCCGCATTGCCGACCAGCCGCTCGACAGCGCCGAGTTCGATCGTATCGGCCATGGTCGAGGTGCCGTGCGCATTGATGTAGTCAACATCGGCTGGCGTAAGCTTTGCCCGGTTCAGCGCCGCCGTCATGCAACGGAAGGCCCCGTCGCCATCTTCTGCCGGTGCGGTGATGTGATAGGCGTCGCCGGTCAGGCCGTAGCCGGTCACCTCGGCATAAATCTTCGCTCCACGCGCCTTGGCATGCTCGAGCTCTTCCAGCACGACGACACCGGCGCCCTCGCCCATGACGAAGCCGTCGCGGTCGCGGTCGTAAGGCCGCGAGGCCGTTTGCGGGCTATCGTTGCGCTCGGTCGAGAGTGCCCGGCAGGCGGCGAAGCCGGCGAGCGAAAGCCGGGTCACCGGCGATTCGGCGCCACCGGCCAGCATGATGTCGGCATCGCCGAAGATGATCAGCCGGGCGGCGTCGCCGATGGCGTGCGCGCCGGTCGAGCAAGCAGTGACCACAGCGTGGTTGGGGCCTTTCAATCCGTGCCGGATCGAAACCTGGCCCGACACGAGATTGATGATATTTCCGGGAATGAAGAACGGGCTGATGCGGCGTGGGCCGCGTTCCTTGAGGATGATCGCGTTCTCGGCGATGCCCTCAAGACCGCCGATGCCGGAGCCGATCAGCACACCAGTGGCGCAACGCTCCTCCTCGGTTGAAGGCTGCCAGCCGGAATCCTTCAGCGCTTCATCGGCGGCCGCGATCCCGTACAGGATGAAGTCGCCGATTTTGCGAAGTTCCTTCGGCTCAAGAATGGATTCGGGATTGAGCGTACCGTTGGAGCCGTCGCCACGCGGAATGACGTGGGCGATCTTGCAGGCAAGATCGTCCACCTCGAACTCGGTGACGCGCTTGGCAGCGCTGCGGCCGGTCAGCAGTTCCTTCCAGCCGTGCTCGAAGCCCATGCCGAACGGTGAAACCAGGCCAAGGCCCGTGACGACGACACGCCTCATCGCAGGTCCTCCCCGGTGATGACTGCCGAAAGCGTCAGGCCGAAGCCTTGTCAATGTACTTCACCGCATCGCCGACGGTCAGAATGGTCTCGGCTGCGTCATCGGGGATCTCGACACCGAATTCTTCTTCGAACGCCATGACCAGTTCGACCGTGTCGAGGCTGTCAGCGCCCAGATCATCGATGAAGCTCGCCTGCTCCGTCACTTTGTCGGCATCGACGCCAAGGTGTTCGATGACGATCTTCTTGACGCGCTCTGCGGTGTCACTCATTTGGGCATCCTCGTCTTTTGGTTGTCTGTCTTCGTTAGCGGGCGGAATGCCGCTAATCAAGCTGAAAGATGGTCCTGCCGGAAACGCAACGGCCACGGACCGGTTTTTGCCCGAACCGCCGGGTTGCGGGCCGCATTACACGAAAAATAGCCAAGGTCCAAGCCGAAATGGTGGGTTTTCACAGCGCGGCGATGTTACCGCGGACCTTGCTCAGATCCTCACTCAGATCATCGCCATACCGCCATTCACATGAATGGTCTGCCCGGTTACGTAGGCGGCCTCGTTCGAAGCCAGATAGGCAACGGCGGACGCCACTTCGGCACTGGTGCCCATGCGCTTCGTGGGGATCGCCGCCATGATCGCCTCTTTCTGCTTGTCGTTGAGCTTGTCGGTCATCGCCGATTCGATGAAGCCCGGAGCGACGCAGTTGACGGTGATGTTGCGGGTGGCGATCTCCTGCGCCAGCGACTTCGACAAGCCGATCATACCGGCCTTGGAGGCACAGTAATTCGCCTGGCCGGGATTGCCGGTCACGCCGACCACCGAAGTGATGTTGATGATGCGGCCATGGCGGCGGCGCATCATCGGGTGGGTCAGTTCACGGGTCAGCCTGAAAACGGCGGTGAGGTTAACCTCCAGCACCATATCCCAGTCGGCGTCCGACATGCGCACGAACAGGCCGTCCTTGGTGATGCCGGCATTGTTGACCAGAATGTCGACGCCCTCGAGATCGGCCTCCGCCTTCTGGCCGAGTGTCTTGACCTCGTCGCGGTTCGACAGGTTGGCCGGGAACAGCTTGACCCGGTCGCCCAGTTCGGAGGCCAGCGTTTCCAGTTTCTCGAGGCGCGTGCCGTGCAGGCCGACGATCGCGCCCTGCGCATGCAGCACCCTGGCGATCGCCTCGCCGATGCCCCCCGTTGCGCCGGTGACAAGCGCCTTGCGGCCGGTCAATTCGAACATTTTTGTCTCCAGGTTGAGAAGAGGGCACCCCGCATAGGGATGGTATCAAATGGCGTTTTATGCAAGCGCCGCCAATGCCGCCTCGACCTCGGCCGCGGAACCTACAGAGGCGGTGGCGATGTCGCGGTTGATGCGCCGCGCCAGGCCCGAAAGCACCTTGCCGGCGCCGATCTCGTAAAGCGTGGAGACGCCGTTGGCGCCGAACCATTCCACCGTTTCGCGCCAGCGCACGCGGGCAACCACCTGTTCGACCAGACGCCGTGCGATCTCATCGGGGTCACTAGTCGGAGTGACGGTGACGTTGGAGACGATGGGCACCACCGGCGCGGCCCTCGCGACGCTCGCCAGCGCCTCGCGCATGATCTCGGCCGCCGGTGTCATCAGCGCGGAATGGAAAGGCGCCGAAACCTGCAGCATCAGGGCCCGTTTGGCACCCTTTTCGGTGCACAGTCTCGCCGCCAGTTCCACCGCGGCTCTCGTGCCTGATATGACCAGCTGACCGCCGCCATTGTCGTTCGCCACCTGGCAGGCAGCGCCCTTGCCAGCGCCCAGGGCGGCCTCGGCACAGGCAGCTTCGACATCGGCCTGCTCCAATCCGATGATCGCCGCCATGGCGCCCTCGCCGGCCGGCACCGCCGCCTGCATGGCGTTGCCGCGAATGCGCAGCAGACGGGCGGCATCGGCAACGGAAACGAAGCCGGCGGCGGCGAGTGCCGAATATTCGCCCAGCGAATGGCCGGCGACATAGGCGACCTTGTCCTTCAGCGAGAAACCGCGCGCTTCCAGCGCCCTGATCGCCGCCAGCGACACCGCCATGAGGGCCGGCTGCGCATTGGCCGTCAGCGTCAGGGTCTCTTCGGGACCTTCCCAGATCAGCTTCGACAGGTTTTCGCCAAGCGCGTCATCGACTTCCTGGAAGATCCTGCGCGCCTCTGGAAAGACATCGGCAAAATCCTTGCCCATGCCGACAGCCTGGCTTCCTTGTCCTGGAAAGGTGAATGCGACGGCCATGCGAGGGCTCCCCAGACTTGTTTTGCTTGCCTGATACTACGAATTTTCCCTGCCTGTGACGCAAGGCAGGCCGCCAAGTCAAGCCCGGTTCAACCCGGCGCCTAATCCGAACCATGCGCCGAGCGCCTGTTCCCAAAGGGCTTTGCGGCGATCACACCTGATGAAAACCGCTCACGAATCGTTTGCTGGCTCTTCTTATTTTCGTCACAGGCGCTAGCTTTGCGTGACAATTATATGACAATCGAATGACATGGATTGTCTTGGGGTGGGAAGTTAAAGTGGCAAAGAGCTTTAAACGTGCCGGCAACGCCGTGCCGCAGTTCCTGGAAGACGATCCGTCCACCGGCTATCTCCCGGGCCGGCGATGGCCGGTCGTCCGTTACGGGCTGATCAGCCTGGCGATCTCGGCCGTGCTGGTGTTCGCCATCGAACTGATCGTGCGCGGCGATGTTGCCGGCACCGTTTCCTTCTTCCTGCAGCCGTTCAAGCCGGGCTGGACAACCATCGTCGTGTTCGCGCTGGTCCTGATCGGTCTCGACGCGGTCCTCGGGCGCAGTCATCAGAGCCTGATGATCGTGGCGCCGCTGACCCTGTCGCTGGCCTTTGTCGGCCACCAGAAGTCGCATTATCTCGGCGATCCGCTCTATCCGACGGATTTTCTCTATGCCCGCCAGATCTTCGCCCTGCTGCCGCTGCTGGTGCGCGAGCGGCCTATGACCGCGCTCGCCATGGTCGCGGGCATCGTCGCCGGCCTGTCCCTGCTCGTCTACGGTTGGCGGCTTTGGCGCCGCGAGGTTCCAGCCCTCAGCCACAAGGGCCGCCTTGCCCGGCTGACGCTGGCGGTGCCGCTACTCGCCTTCTTCGTCTCGATCATGGACTACGCCACTTTCTCGTGGACGCGGGACCGGCTGCAGATCATCCCCATCATGTGGGACCAGAAGGAAAACTATGCCTCCAACGGCTTTGCGCTCGCCTTCGCGCTCAACGTGCCGATGGCGCATGTCTCGGCACCACCAGGCTATTCCGACAAGGCAATTGCGGCCATTGACCGAACCAATGTGACGGCCTCGGTACCTACCGAGAAGCCCGACATCATCGTCGTCATGAGCGAATCCTTCTGGGATTCGACCAAACTGCCCGGCGTCACCATCACCCCGGATCCGATCCCCAATGTGCGGGCGCTCCGCTCCGGCTCGATGTTCTCGCCTGAATTCGGCGGCATGACCGCCAACATCGAATTCGAAGCGCTTACCGGGTTCTCGAACGCCTTCCTGCCGGCCGGCAGCATCCCCTACCAGCAATATGTACGCACCCCGACGCCGTCGATGGCGACCTTCCTGAAGAGCGAAGGCTATAGGGCACGCGCCATCCATCCAGGCACAAACTGGTTCTGGAATCGCGGCGCGGTCTATGCCGATTTCGGCTTCAACGACTTCAAATCGGAAGAGACGCTGCCGCCCATGGAAAAGCGCGGACCGCTGGCATCCGACGCCGCGATGACCGACGAGATCATCCGGGAAGCCAACGCCAGCGACGACCCGGTCTTCTTCTTCGCCGTCAGCCTGCAAAACCATGGCCCGTATGAACCGAACCGCTATTCAAACCCGACCCACTCGGTGCAAGCCCCGATCAGCCAGTGGGCGCGTGACTCGCTGATCTCCTACGCCGAGGGTTCAGCCGACGCGGACCGCGGCCTCGAGCGGCTGATCGAATGGGCCAAGACGCGCGAGCGGCCAACGATTGTCGCCTTTTTCGGTGACCACCTGCCGCCGCTCGGACCGGTCTATGTCGAGACCGGCTTCCTGAAGGACAATGTCGCGCCACGCAAGGAACCGACACCGGAGGCGGCTCTCGAACACCACGCGACACCGCTGATCATCTGGTCGAACCGCTCGGGCCCGGTCGCGAATCTGGGGACGGTGAGCCCTGCCTTCCTGCCCTATCATATCCTGACCGCCGCGGGCATCACCCACCCCTACTACACCGGTTTCCTGGGCGAGATGCGGGAGCGCTATCGCGTCGTCGACCGCAACTTGTTGCTGACGCCGACGGGCGAGGCGACGTCCGACTGGGCTCGGCAGAAGGAGATCGACCCGGCGATCCGCGATTTCCGTCTGTTGCAATATGACATGATGTTCGGCAAACGCCTCGCGGCACCCGACTTCTTCCCTGAAACGGTCGACAAGGTTGTCTCCCATACGAGTTGAGCCGACCGGTCGGCTCAGGCCCGATGCTCTCGGGCCATCGGTTCAATTCGTCAATTGCAGCTTCGAGAACTTGTTGGCGATCTGCAGGAACACGTCCGGCAGTTTGGTCGGGTCATTGACGGCATAATAGTTGCTCGGGTCGGAAGCGCAGGCGCTGTAAAGCGTACGGTTGGCGGGCGTGTCGGATTGCAGCACCAGAGTATAGATTTGCACCGCCTCGTTCTTCAACTGCGTGCAGACGCTCTTGGTCCAGCCGTCGACATTGCGGGCCGCCGTGGCCTGGTTATCCGACCCGAAGCGGCCACCCGCCAGATAGCCATAGGATGTGTAGTCGGATTTCGTCGGCTGTTCGCTGGCACCATAGACGACATTCTCACCGTCGGTGAGCAACAGCACGATCTTGCTGATGCCAGGCGTCTTCCACGGCGCCCCGTCGGTATAAGGCGGAGCGGGCGACAGCACACGCATGCCCCACGACAGGCCCTCCGACACGTTGGTGCCCGAGCCGTTCCACTCGGTCATCTGGCTTGCCGCCTTGCGCAGCTTGTCGAAATCTTCGGTCAAGGGAACGACAGGGGTCGGGCAGGAACGGTTCGGGCCAACGGTGATGGAAGTTCCTGTCTCGGTGATAAGTTCCTTGTCTGGCGCCACATATTTGGCGACTTTTTCCTTGGTGGCTTTGTCGGGATCGCTGCCGAGGCCGCTGAAGTCGATGCCGAGCCGGTTGTTGCCTTTCTGTTTGTCCAGCTTAACAGTGTCGCCGGTGTCGGCGAGATAAGAATTGTTGTAGTATTTTGCCTCATTGCCATAGGTGCCGGACGGCATCTGCGCATCTCCGGGATCATCCGGCGCAAAATAGGGAACGAACAGCGTGTCGGGCTTGGTCGGATCGGGCGGCGTGTCGGAAATGTTGTAGGCGCCGGGCCGCGCCTCCACGCAGCCCTTCCATCCCGTGTCGTTCCATCCGGGCTCGGCCCATCCGGTGTCCTTGAGCTGCTTGAACAGCGCCATGTGGTTCGGGCGTTTGCCGTCGATGACGGGGAAATTTATGCCGTTGGTCGAGGATTTGCCGTCCATATCGATCCAGGACGGGTCGAACCCGTCGCCGTTGACGTTCACGGCCGTGACGAATGGCACCAGTGAGGCACGGACCTGGCGCGTCGGCGATTTTGTCGATTCGAGAGTATCGAGCAATGATTTGGTCGCGGCCCTGAGCGCCGTCATACGGGCGCCGCGCATCGAGCCGGTATTGTCCAGCACCAGCACGACTTCGAGCTGATTGTTCGATTCGACCGCCGAGGCATCGACCACGATGTGCTTGCTTTGGCCAAACAGGAAAGCGAAGTTCAGATTGACGTCGGCCGAGGCGACCGCCTTGGTCTTGATGAAATTGACGCCCTTGTCGACGGTCAGCGTCGCCTGCGCGTTGACGAGTTCGCCATGCCCGGCGATGTTTGCCTGGAAATAGCGGTTGAAGGCGTCGGTGCGGGTAATGTCCAGATCGCCAAGATGCGACGAGGCAAGATTTGCGGAATCGAGCGCGTTCTGCAGGTTGCTCTTCGCCCGCATCATGGTCGAGACATCGGTCGCGAAGGCCACGGTTGACAGAATGGCTGGCAGCCCCAACCCCATCAGAAGCGCGAAATTGCCGCTCTTCGAGCGCCAGAATCTGTTGAGAAGCATCCTTACCCCCGGGAAAGCCTGCCGCTTGATATGCGCGGTTGCCCGGTCTTTTGCATGTTGCATGATGAACCGACCGTTGACGGTGGGGCTCAACCCGGCGCAGGCTGACACTGTGGTTAAGCGCCGGTTGCCGGGAAAATCGCCAGGCCTTGCGCGCGCCGCAGCTTGATTTTGCGGTGGCTGCGACATCGGGGATGCCGCTTGCCCTTGCCTTATCAGCGGATTGCTGTATAGACGCCGCCAATCTGCCGGTCCCAGCTGGGGGCTGAACGGAGGGCCGGAGGTTTTTTCTAGAACCTTCGTGTGATGCCAGAAGCGCTTCCGCCTCCCGTGTCTCCGCTCTCGACCGTCTCGTCATGCTCCTTTCTTCCCCGCGCCTTTCGAGGCACACGCGGGTCAGAGAAGTTGCAGAGGCTTTTGCCGCCGGGAACCGGGAGAGAAACGAAGAAAGGCACTGATACATAATGGCTCTTTACGAACATGTGTTTCTTGCCCGGCAGGACCTCTCGCAGCAGCAGGTCGATGCGCTTGTCGAACAGTACAAGGGCGTCATCGCAGCAAATGGCGGGTCCGTCGGCCGGGTCGAGAACTGGGGACTGAAGTCCCTCACCTACCGGGTCAACAAGAACCGGAAGGCATACTACACGCTGATGGACCTCACCTGCCCGCCGGCGGCGCTCAACGAGATGGAGCGCCAGATGGGTCTGTCCGAGGACGTGCTGCGTTTCCTGACCATCAAGGTCGAGGCGCATGAGGAAGGCCCTTCGGCCATGATGCAGAAGCGCGAAGAGCGCTCCGAGCGCGGCGGCTTCGGCGATCGCGACCGTGGCGATCGTCCGGCGCGCAGCTTCGGCGACCGCGGCGATCGTGGCCCGCGTTCGTTCGGCGATCGCGAAGGCGGCGAC
Organism: Mesorhizobium sp. B2-5-4; assembly: GCF_006441095.1. NCBI lineage: Bacteria > Pseudomonadati > Pseudomonadota > Alphaproteobacteria > Hyphomicrobiales > Phyllobacteriaceae > Mesorhizobium > Mesorhizobium sp. B2-5-4. The sequence goes on from NZ_VFUR01000022.1 coordinate 70,949, forward strand.
CGTGGTCCGCGCCGTCCGCGCGAAGGTTTTGAAGGGGGTGCAGAATAATGGTCGACATCAACCAGATCCCGACCCGGCGCCCTTTCCATCGCCGCCGCAAGACCTGCCCGTTCTCCGGCGCCAACGCACCGAAGATCGACTACAAGGATGTGCGTCTGCTGCAGCGCTACATTTCCGAGCGCGGCAAGATCGTGCCGTCGCGCATCACCGCCGTCAGCCAGAAGAAGCAGCGCGAGCTCGCCAAGGCGATCAAGCGCGCCCGCTTCCTCGGCCTGCTGCCCTACGTGGTTCGCTAATTCTTCCGAACGGGCGGTTCGCCGCCCGTTCCTTATCGCCGGCCATGACGGGCATGACCGGTTAGGCATCAAATCCCGAGTTGAGGTCAAAACCTCTAACTGCCGCGACAGGCAGGACAGCGACACCGGCGGCAACGCCCTTTTGCTTCCTGACCTGTTCCAGAGAATTCGGCGCCGGCCTTGTGGACGGACGCCCAACCAAAAGGAACATAATCATGGACGTCATTCTTCTCGAACGCGTCTCCCGCCTCGGCCAGATGGGCGATACCGTCAAGGTCAAGGACGGTTTTGCCCGCAACTTCCTGCTGCCGCAGGGCAAGGCGCTGCGCGCCAACGAAGCCAACAAGAAGAAATTCGAAGGCCAGCGCGCCCAGCTCGAAGCCCGCAACCTCGAGCGCAAGTCTGAAGCCGCGCAGGTTGCCGAAAAGCTCGACGGCAAGAGCTTCATCGCCGTTCGCTCGGCCGGCGAGACCGGTCAGCTCTACGGTTCGGTGTCGACGCGCGACATCGCCGATCTGCTGATTACGGAGGGCTTCACGGTCAACCGCAACCAGATCCAGCTCAACCAGCCGATCAAGACCATCGGTGTCACCAATGTGGCGATCGCCCTGCATCCGGAAGTCGAAGTCACCATCACGCTCAACATCGCCCGCACGGCCGACGAGGCCGAACGCCAGGCCAAGGGCGAGACGCTGACCACCGCCGAAGCTATTTACGGCGACGACATCAACGACAATGCGCGGCCGGAAAATTTCTTCGATCCGAATGCCGAGTTCGAAGGCGGCGAAGAAAACGCCTGATCGCACAGGTCCGAGCCACTCGGACCACCGCTTTCCAGCCATTTCTGGACCAATGCCCGGGCCTCTCGCCCGGGCATTTTTGTGCCAAAAGGAACTTTTCGAAACCCTATATATTGATGCAGAGTAGGACAGCCTGTCTGACCGCGAGGGGACATCGGACAATGAATATTCTGTTGAAGCGCGTTCTCGACCGCCTGGTGCGCACGGGCAATCTCAAAGTAACCGGGCCGCAGGGTTCGACATTCATCTTCGGCGACGGCAGCGGCGAGCCGGTGCATATGCACATCAAGACCCGGCATGCCGAGCGCGCCATCACCTTCGACCCGATGCTGGCGGTGCCTGAATCGTACATGGACGGCGAGCTGGACATTCTTGAAGGCGGCGTGCTCGGACTGATGCGCATTGCCTTCCAGAACATGGGCAGCGGCGGCATCGACGCAACCTGGTCGAAAGCCATCGAGGGCCTGCGCCACGCCTTCCGCCGCCTGCAGCAGATCAACACCGCCTCGCGCTCGCGCCGCAACGTGCAGCGCCACTACGATCTGTCGGGCGAGCTCTACCGGCTCTTCCTCGATGAGGACATGCAGTATTCCTGCGCCTATTTCGAGCAACCGGACATGACGCTGGACGAGGCGCAGGCCGCCAAGAAGCGCCATATCGCCGCCAAACTCCGGCTGAAGGCCGGCCAGACGGTGCTCGACATCGGCTCCGGCTGGGGCGGGCTTGGCCTCTACCTCGCCAAAGCCTTCGACGTCGACGTACAAGGCGTGACGCTGTCGACCGAACAGCATGGCGTCGCCACCGACCGAGCGCATGCGCAAGGGCTGGAGAACCACGTCCATTTCGAGCTGAAGGATTATCGCGAGCTCAACGAACGCTTCGACCGCATCGTCTCGGTCGGCATGTTCGAGCATGTCGGCGTCAACCATTACCGGACCTTCTTCGACAAGGCGGCAACATTGCTGAAGCCTGATGGTGTCATGCTCCTGCACACGATCGGCCGCTCCGGCGTGCCATGGGCGACCAGCGCCTTCATCCGCAAGTATATTTTCCCGGGCGGCTACATTCCGGCAATGTCCGAAGTACTGCCGGCGATCGAGAAGTCCGGCCTTGTGGTCACCGACGTCGAGATCCTGCGGCTCCACTATGCCGACACGCTGAAGCACTGGGGCCAGCGCTTCGCCGCCAACCGCGACAAGGCCAAAGCTATCTATGACGAACGCTTCTGCCGCATGTGGGAGTTCTATCTGGCCGCCTCGGAAGCCGCCTTCCGTTGGCAGGATCTGGTGATTTTCCAGTTCCAGATCACCAAGACGAACGACACGCTGCCGATGACGCGCGACTATATGGCCAAATGCGAAAAAGCTCTAGAAATGCGCGACATGGGGCACCGTGAAGATATGGGGCACCGTGAAGATATGGGCCGCCGCGAGGCGGCTCCCGCCGAGAAGCCCGCTAAGCCCGCCCGCCGACGCAAGGTGGCGGAATAGGAACGGCGCTGTCAGGACGCATTATTGGCGCTTGCCATTGCCGGCTCCTGCCCCGAAAAGGGCCTCGTGATCGAAGCGAGGCCTTTTTCATGACCTATCTCCTCTACACAGCCGCGGCGCTGGCCGAGATCGCCGGCTGCTTTTCGGTGTGGGCGTGGTGGCGACTGGAGAAGTCGCCCCTCTGGCTGGTGCCGGGCTTTGCCTCGCTGCTTGTGTTCGCCTGGCTTCTGGCATTGGTCGACATCAGTGCGGCCGGCCGCGCCTATGCCGCTTACGGCGGTATCTACATCGCTGCCTCGCTCGCCTGGTTGTGGCTGGTCGAGGGCGTGCGGCCCGATCGCTGGGACCTTGCCGGTGTGGCGCTCTGCATGGCCGGCGCCTCGATCATCCTGCTCGCACCGAGAGGGGCATAGGCCGTGGAACTGCCGGCCACTCTTCGACAGGCTGTCGATCGCATTTTGGAAAAGGTGCCGCTGCCGGACCTGAAGCAGGCAGCAAAAATCCTGTCCGACCGCTACCGCGCCGAACTGCGCGACGGGCGCCTGCACATGGCGCAGGACATGGCGGTCAAGGCCTATCTGACGACGCGGATGCCGGCGACCTACGCGGCGGTCCGCGCCAGCCTCGATGCACTCGCCGAAGCCCGGCCGGATTTCACGCCTGTGACCTTGCTCGACGTTGGCGCCGGCCCTGGTACGGTGCTTTGGGCCACCAGCAATCTCTGGCCTGAACTGGAACTGGCAACGTTGTTGGAGGCGAGTGCCGCGGTGCGCAAGATCGGCGAGACGCTCGCGGCCGGCGCAATCGCGGCTCGGACCATCTGGCAGGCCGGCGATGTCACGACAGACCTTGCCGATCTTCAACCGGCCGACCTCGTCACATGCGCCTATGTGCTGGACGAGATCGTGCCGGCATCTTTGCCCAAAATGGTCGATCGGCTATGGCAACTCACGACGGACACGTTGCTGATCGTCGAGCCGGGCACGCCGGCGGGCTGGCTGCGAATTCTGGCGGTGCGCCAGCAACTGGTCGCCGCCGGCGCGCATCTGCTGGCGCCTTGCCCGCACGAAGCACCCTGCCCGCTCAACCCACCCGACTGGTGCCACTTTGCCCGCCGCGTCGCCCGCTCGCGCCTGCACCGGCTGGCCAAGGACGCGGAGGTGCCGTGGGAAGACGAGAAATTCATCTATGTCGCTGCTTCGCGCCAGCCGGCCGCCTCCCCCGCCGCACGGGTGATCGCGCCACCGAAGTCAGGATCCGGCAAGGTGTCGCTGAAATTATGCGAGGCAGACGGCAATGCCGACGAAAAGCTCTTCACCAAACGCGACGGCGACGCCTTCAAGGTGGCGCGGCGGCTGGACTGGGGCGATGCGCTGGCGTGAGATGAAATGAAGACGCTCTGCAATCCGGTGTCAATCATCGCCCACTTTCCTGTTTTGTTCTCCTTCGAGAAACGCTAAACTCGCAACTCTCGATTCGAGTCAATTGCGATTCTTTCCACGGAAAAATGTTGGCTGTGAATCGCGAGCATCAAGGCCGCTTCGACACGAGCTGTTGCAGATAAGTCAGCATCGACTTGTCCAGTTCTGATATCGAAAGGCCGGGATCTAAATCGGGGACATCATGGCAGAGGCAGCGCGAAAATTCGGCGTCGCGGAGCAACCGCTCTATCGCGAATCGCCCAACAACATCGAGGCCGAGCAGGCGCTGCTTGGCGCCATCCTCGTCAACAACGATGCCTTCTACCGAGTGTCCGACTTCCTGAAGTCCGGCCATTTCCATGAACCCCTGCACCGCAAGATCTTCGACGTCGCGGCCGAGTTGATCCGCATGGGCAAGGCGGCGACGCCGATCACGCTGAAGACCTTCCTGCCGGCCGACGAAAAGGTCGGCGACATGACGGTGGCGCAATATGTCGTGCGGCTGGCGGTGGAAGCTGTCACCGTCGTCAACGCCACCGATTACGGCCGCGCCATCTATGACCTGGCGACGCGCCGGGCGCTGATCACGGTCGGCGAGGACATGGTCAACATCGCCTATGACGCACCTGTCGACATGTCGCCTTCCGAACAGATAGAGGACGCCGAGCGCCGCCTGTTCGAGCTGGCTGAAACCGGGCGCTATGACGGCGGCTTCGAGAGCTTCACCGACGCGGTCAAGACCGCGGTCGACATGGCCAACGCCGCCTATATGCGCGACGGCGGTCTGTCGGGCCTCGCTACCGGCTTGCGCGATCTCGACCGCCGCATGGGCGGCCTGCAGTCGTCCGATCTGATCATCATCGCCGGCCGTCCAGGCATGGGCAAGACATCGCTCGCCACCAACATCGCCTTCAACATTGCCGAGATGTACGAGCCGGCGCAGCAGGCCGACGGCTCGTTCAAGGCGGCCAATGGCGGTGTCGTCGGGTTTTTCTCGCTCGAAATGTCGTCCGAACAGCTCGCAACCCGTATCATTTCCGAACAGACGGAAATCTCTTCCTCGAAGATCCGCCGCGGCGAAATCAGCGAAATGGATTTCGAAAAGCTAGTCGCCTGTTCGCAGACCATGCAGAAGATCCCGCTGTTCATCGACCAGACCGGCGGTATTTCCATTGCCCAGTTGTCTGCCCGCGCGCGTCGCCTGAAGCGCCAGCGTGGCCTCGACCTGATCGTCATCGACTATATCCAACTGATGCAGGGCTCATCCGCCAAGTCTTCGCAGAACCGCGTGCAGGAAATCACCGAGATCACCACGGGCCTGAAGGCGCTGGCCAAGGAACTGGCCGTGCCGATCATCGCGCTGTCGCAGCTCTCGCGTCAGGTCGAAAGCCGCGACGACAAGCGCCCGCAGCTCTCCGACCTGCGCGAATCCGGTTCGATCGAGCAGGACGCCGACGTCGTCATCTTCGTCTATCGCGAGGAATATTACCTCAAGAACCGCGAGCCGAAGCTCGGCACCGAGGAATACGTCAAGTGGGAAAATGACATGAACGAGATGCGCGGCAAGGCCGAGGTGATCGTGGCCAAGCAGCGCCACGGGCCGACCGGCTCGGTCACGCTCGCCTTCCACGGCGAATTCACCCGCTTCTCGGATTTGGCGGAAGAGCACCACATCGCGGAGAGGTTTGAGTAGCCTCTTGCCCGCGGTCGCAACAGAAATACGGAAGCAAGGCGTCCTACGACGCTTCCCTCTGTTCGGCAGGACAGAAGGGGGCGCGGAGGATCGCGGCGCCCGCAAGCGCGCGGGAAGGTAAAAGCGTGGCCAAATCCCGCGTCCAGTTCATCTGCCAGAATTGCGGTTCGGTGCACCAGCGCTGGGCCGGCAAATGCGATGCCTGCGGCGAGTGGAACACGCTGGTCGAGGAAGGCACGTCGGGCGGCATCGGCTCGGGGCCTGCCAACACGCGCAATGCCCGCAAGGGCCGGGCCGTGGTGCTGACCACGCTTTCGGGCGACATCGAGGACGCACCGCGCATCGTCTCGGGCATCGGCGAACTCGACCGCGCCACTGGCGGCGGCTTCGTGCGCGGCTCGGCACTGCTGGTCGGCGGCGATCCCGGCATCGGCAAGTCGACGCTGCTCACCCAGGCCGCGGCCGCTCTTGCCTCCAAGGGCCATCGCATCGTCTATGTCTCGGGCGAAGAGGCCGTTGCCCAGATCAGGCTGCGTGCGCAGCGTCTCGGCGTCGCGTCGGCGCCCGTGGAACTGGCGGCCGAGACCAATGTCGAGGACATCCTCGCCACGATCGCCGACGGCAAGCGGCCGGATCTGGTTATCCTCGATTCGATCCAGACACTGTGGACCGACCTTGCCGATTCGGCGCCGGGCACGGTTACCCAGGTACGCGCCGCCGCGCAGGCAATGATCCGCTACGCGAAATCCACGGGCGCCGCGATCGTGCTGGTCGGCCATGTCACCAAGGAGGGCCAGATAGCGGGTCCGCGCGTGGTCGAGCACATGGTCGACGGCGTACTCTATTTCGAGGGCGAAGGCGGCCACCACTTCCGCATCCTGCGCACGGTGAAGAACCGCTTCGGACCGACCGACGAGATCGGCGTCTTCGAAATGTCGGACAAGGGTCTGCGCGAGGTCTCCAACCCGTCCGAACTTTTTCTTGGCGAACGGCACGCGAAATCGCCGGGAGCGGCGGTTTTCGCCGGCATGGAAGGCACCAGGCCCGTTCTGGTCGAGATCCAGGCGCTGGTCGCACCCTCCTCACTCGGCACGCCGCGCCGGGCGGTGGTCGGCTGGGACGGCGCGCGGTTGTCGATGGTGCTGGCGGTGCTGGAGGCGCATTGCGGTGTCCGTTTCGGGCAGCATGACGTCTATCTCAACGTCGCCGGCGGCTATCGCATCAGCGAGCCGGCGGCCGATCTCGCGGTCGCCGCCGCACTGGTTTCCTCGCTCACCGGTCTTGCCCTTCCCGCCGATTGCGTCTATTTCGGCGAAATCAGCCTTTCGGGCGCGGTGAGGCCGGTTGCGCATGCGCAGCAGCGCCTCAAGGAAGCCGAAAAGCTGGGTTTTGGTAGCGCGGTTCTGCCCTTGGGCAGCGAGGAACTTGCCGGAGGGATCGGGGCCGGCGCTTTCCAACCCACCGAGCTTGCCGACCTCGTGGCGCGCATAGCCGGCTCACGGCGCAGCCGTGTCGACGATGAAGAGTGACGCGGCTCGCCGAGCCGTGAAAATGAGATCGGAGTGGGGCCAAAGACATGCCGATTACGCTGCTTGACGGAATTCTCGTCGGCTTCACCCTGGTCTCGGCGATGCTCGCCATGGTTCGCGGCTTTTCGCGCGAGGTGCTTTCGGTTGTTTCGTGGGCGGCGGCGGCCGCGGCCGCCTTCTTCTTCTACAAACCGGTCCTGCCCTACCTGAAGCCCTATATCGACAACGAAAAGATCGCCATGGCGGCGGCTGCCGGCGTCGTCTTCATCATCGCGCTGATCGTCGTGTCGGTCATCACCATGAAGCTCGCCGACTGGATCATTGATTCGCGCATCGGCGCGCTCGACCGCACGCTCGGCTTTCTCTACGGCGCCGCGCGCGGCATCCTGGTCGTCGCGGTGGCGCTGCTGTTCTTCAACTGGCTGGCCGGCGCCAAGGCCCCGGCCTGGGTCACGGAAGCCAAGTCGCGGCCGCTGCTGGAACAGATCGGCGCCAAGCTCGAAAGCCTGCTGCCAGAGGACCCGGAAAACGCCATCCTCAAGAAGCTCAATCCGAACCAGCCGGCCGCCGAGACGCCCGCCGCGCCGGACGCACCGGCGGCGGATGCTCCAACCGGTGGCGACGACGCCAATGCGCCGGCGCCCGACGATAACGACGCCGGTCCTGCCGACAACACGGCCAAGCCGCAGCCTGCGCCGGCGAACTGAGGCCCCAAACTGGACGTCGGACGGTCGATCCATGTGAACGACCGCACGCAGTGCGTTGCTTTCGACGCGCGACGGCCTTATATGGCGATTTTAGCGGAGCTTAAGATGGCAGACGCAGACGACGTGCTTTCCGCCGAGGCTGACGATCATTTCCATGACGAGTGCGGCGTGTTCGGCATCTTTGGCCGGCAGGATGCGGCAGCCATCGTCACACTTGGTCTGCATGCGCTGCAGCATCGTGGCCAGGAAGCGGCCGGCATCGTCTCCTATGACGGCACCCAGTTCCATGTCGAACGCCATGTCGGCCTGATCGGCGACACCTTCACCAAGCAACGCGTCATCGACAGCCTGCAAGGCAACCGCGCCATCGGCCACACGCGCTACGCCACCACTGGCGGCGCCGGCATGCGCAACATCCAGCCCTTTTTCGCGGAGTTGGCCGATGGCGGCTTCGCGGTCGCCCATAACGGCAACCTCACCAACGCCATGACCGTGCAGCGCGCGCTGCAGCAGCAAGGCGCGATCTTCTCCTCCACTTCCGATACCGAGACACTTTTGCACCTGGTTGCGACCAGCAAGGAACGGGATCTCAACTCGCGCTTCATCGACGCGGTGCGTCAGGTCGAGGGCGCCTTCTCGCTGGTGGCGATGACGGCCAAGAAGATGATCGGCTGCCGCGATCCGCTCGGCATCCGCCCGCTGGTTCTGGGCGATCTCGACGGCGCCTGGATCCTGGCCTCCGAGACCTGCGCGCTCGACATCATCGGCGCCCGTTTCGTGCGCGACCTGAAACCCGGCGAGATGGTCGTCGTCACTTCCAAGGGCATCGAGAGCCTGTTCCCGTTCGAACCGCAGAAGACCCGCTTCTGCATCTTCGAATATGTCTACTTCGCCCGGCCCGACTCTTCAGTCGAAGGCCGCAACGTCTATGAGGTGCGCAAGCGCATCGGCGCCGAACTGGCGCAGGAAAATCCGGTCGAGGCCGACATCGTCGTGCCGGTGCCGGACTCCGGCACGCCGGCGGCGATCGGCTTTTCCCAGGCGGCGGGCATTCCCTTCGAGCTCGGCATCATCCGCAACCACTATGTCGGCCGCACCTTCATCCAGCCAGGCGATTCGATCCGCCACATGGGCGTCAAGCTGAAGCACAACGCCAACCGCCGCATGATCGAGGGCAAGCGCGTGGTGCTGGTCGACGATTCGATCGTTCGCGGCACCACCAGCCAGAAGATCGTGCAGATGGTGCGCGACGCCGGCGCCAAGGAAGTGCACATGCGCATCGCCTCGCCGCCGACCAGCGCGTCGTGCTTCTACGGCGTCGACACGCCGGAGAAGTCGAAGCTGCTGGCTTCGCGCATGTCGGTGGAAGAGATGGCCGAGTTCATCCGCGTCGATTCGCTCGGCTTCCTCTCGATCGACGGGCTCTACCGTGCCGTGGGCGAGGCCGGCCGCGACGACGACCAGCCGCAATTCTGCGACGCCTGCTTCACCGGCCAATATCCGACCCGCCTGCTCGACTTCGAAGGCCACGACAATGTGCGCACGCTGTCGCTGCTGGCTAACAATGGGGCATAGGATTGCCGGACCGTCCTTAGCTCCAGCCATATCTGCGGAAGCCATCGCATGACCCTCGACCTTACCGGCCGCGTTGCGGTCGTCACCGGTGCCTCGCGCGGCATCGGCTATTTCATCGCCAGGGAATTGGCGGCCGCCGGTGCGCATGTCATCGCGGTTGCCCGCACCGTCGGCGGGCTGGAAGAACTCGACGACCAGATCAAGGCGGCCGGCGGCCAGGCGACGCTGGTGCCGCTCGATCTCGCCGACATGGCCGGCATCGACCGGCTAGGGGGCGCCATCAACGAGCGCTGGGGCAAGCTCGACATTCTCGTCGCCAATGCCGGCGTGCTCGGCGTCATCTCGCCGATCGGCCATGTCGAGGCCAAGACCTTCGAAAAGGTGATGACCATCAATGTCACCTCGACCTGGCGGCTGATCCGCTCCGTCGACCCGCTGCTGCGGCTTTCGGATGCCGGCCGGGCGATTATCCTGTCTTCCAATGCCGCGCATTCAGCGCGCGCCTTCTGGGCGCCTTACGCTGCATCGAAGGCGGCGGTCGAGACCATGATGCGCTCCTGGGCGCATGAGACACAAAGCCTGCCGCTGCGTGTCAACGCCGCCGACCCCGGCGCCACGCGCACCGCGATGCGCGCGCAAGCCGTGCCCGGTGAGGATCCCGAGACATTGCCGCACCCCTCCGAGATCGCCAAACGCATCGTGCCGCTGGCCAGCCCGGATCTCAAAGAGACAGGGCTGATCTTCCAGGCCAAGCACAACCGCTTCGTCGCCTACCGGCAGCCGGAATAAACTCGAGCCTTTGACGGTGCTGAAGAGGCGGCCATGATGGATCATCACGACCGCACCGTTCTCGACGCCTCGGCGGCTGTTCTATTGCTTTGCGACAGATTGAGTGGCGACTGCAACACGCCTAGCCCGAAAACCTGCAGAATCATGACGCGACTGTTATCTAAGGCGGCGGTCATGCTTTCGTCATTTCCGAGGAGTTGTTAGCATCGGACGACTCCCACACCAAGCGCCCTGCCGGGCAGACAAGGAAAACTCCATGGCTACGACCGCAGCATTGGTCTGGTATCTGGTAATCGCCGGTCCGCAGGGCGGCATGGTCGTGCTGCCCAGCACCTTCGACAAGCGCGAACAGTGTACCGCCGCCATCACCGAGTATCAGAAGCAGCCGACACCCGCCGGCTGGTCCGTGCAGTGCGTGCCGAGCGCCTCGCCCTTCACCGACGAAGGCGACGCCGAAGAGCCGGCAGCTCAGTAAGCATAGGTATCACAAGGCCCGCTGCCATTGCCGCGGGCCTTGTGATTCATCACCGCGCGCTCACCGTCAGTTCCGGCTTCTGGTTGATGGTCTGGAACACCACGCAATAGCGCTCGGTCAGCTTCAGCAGCGAATCAATGCGCTCCTGCGGTTCCGGCGTGTCGAGACTGAAATTGAGCCGGATGGCGCGAAAGCCTACCGGCGCGTCCTTGGCGACGCCGAGTGTGCCGCGAAAATCAAGGTCGCCTTCGGCTTCAACGGTCGCGGCGCCGAGCTTGAACTCGAGCGCCGTGGCCACCGCCTTCAGCGTCACCCCGGCGCACGCCACCAGCGCCTCGAGCAGCATGTCGCCGGAGCACAGTTCGAGCCCCGAGCCGCCTGTTGCGGGATGAAGGCCGGCGATTGCCAACGCCCTGCCCGTCTCCACCTTGCAGGCCACCGACTGTTCGTCGATCGAGCCCTTTGCCCTCAGCGTGATCAGTGCTTGCGCGGCGTCGTCGCGGTAGGCCTGCTTCAGCGGCGCCTGCATGGCCTTGAGCTCGGTTGCGTCCATTTTCGTTCCTTCCGAACGGCTTTCTGCCTTGATAGCACGGCCGGGCAAGACGTGTGAGCCAATCCGAGCAGGACGTCCCAAGCTATCAGGAACTGGTGTCGGCGGGACAGCAGGAGGCTCGCCGTCCTGTATTCCCTTTGACTTCATTCGCCTCGGCCATACCTATGCGGGTGTCGTTCCCGCGGAGGCCTCATGCGTTCCAAGCTGAAACTCGTCCCCCTTGTCCTCTTCATGCTTGCCGGCTTCGCGCAGCCTGTTCCGGCTGAAACGCCAGAGCGGCCGGCGCCCGCAGGCGGCGTGCTGTCGCTGCTGCCGCCGCCCGCGATCACCGACCATTCGATCAGCATCGGCGGGCGCAGTCTGCAGTACCAGGCAAAGGCCGGCACGCTCCCGCTGCTCTCCGGCAAGGGCGAGGTCACAGCGGAAATCTTCTATGTTGCCTATACGCTGAAACCGCGGGAGAGCGTCGCGACGGAAGCACCGCGGCCGATCACCTTCGTGTTCAACGGCGGCCCGGGCGCCGCATCAGCCTATCTGCATCTCGGCGCGCTCGGACCGCGCATCGTGGCGACCGGAGCCGACGGGGAATTCCTCCCTTCGCCGCAAAAGCTCGTCGATAATTCCGACAGCTGGCTCGACATGACCGACCTCGTCTTCGTCGACCCGGTGGGAACCGGCTACAGTCGCGAGGCTCCTGGCCAGGACACGCACGACTTCTGGGGCGTCAGCCAGGACGCCAGTTCGATCGGTGCCTTTATCCGGCTCTATCTCGCCCAAAGCGGCCGCACGGGATCCCCGCTGTTCCTCGCCGGTGAGAGCTATGGCGGGTTCCGGGCGGCACTGCTTGCCAGGACGCTGCAGGAAGATATCGGCATCAGCCCGAGCGGCGTCGTGCTGATCTCACCGGCGCTGGAATTCACCCTGGTGCAGCCCGACGAATTCGAGCCGCTGCATTGGGCTCTCGAACTACCCTCGCTCGCGGCGGTCCGCTTGCGCAGTGAAGGTGTCAACGGCGATACACTGCGGAAAAAGCTCGCCGAGGTCGAGCATTATGCACTTGGCGAGTACCTCACCGCGCTCACCAGCGGGCTGGAGCAAGGCGGGCGGCTGGCGAGCGATCGCGTGGCCGAGATCACCGGCCTGCCACCCGACCTCGTTCACCGCAACTTCGCCCGCGTCCCGACCTCGCTCTTCGCAAGGGAGTTTGCCCGTGCCACGGGCAAGGTGCTCAGCCCCTATGACGGCATGATCGCGACGGCGGACATCGCTCCCCAGAGCGCCCGCATCGCCGGTCCCGATCCGGTGCTGGACCGCAGTGTGCCGGCGCTGACCTCGGCCTTTGTCGGTTACGCGCGCGACGAACTGAACTTTCGCACCGATGTCAGCTACCGCTTGCTGAACGGTGATATCAGCCACAACTGGGACTATGGCACGAGCACCTCGCGCCAGGGCTATGCCGGTGTGATGGACGATTTGCAGCGAGCGCGCTCTCTGAATCCCGCGCTGGGCGTCGTCATCGTCAATGGCTACACCGATCTCGTCACTCCTTATCTGGCGTCACGTTATCTGGTCGGCCAGATCCCGTCGCTCGCCGGCGCCAAGCCGATCCGCCTCGACGTCGTTGAAGGTGGGCACATGATGTATCTCAAGCCGGACGGCCGGCGCGCGCTGAAAGAGGCCGCTTCGGAACTTTACCAGGCGACGCAGTAAACGACTGAGACATCGAACTTACGGGCAACCAAGGCCCGGCACCAATGGTGCTCGCCCCAGCCGAACGCAGGCCAGTTGCTAGCGCAGTGATCAAGGTATCCCAAATGGGACATTGACGGACAAGGCCCTAAAACCATCTGATCCGGAAAAAGTTTCGTCGTCCCATTTTCCGGTAGTCCCACAATGTCACATACGCTCTCGACCACACCGAGACAGGATGGTTTTCGCGCCCCTGGCGAATTCGAACCCAAATCAGGCTGTTGGCTGATCTGGCCAGAACGGCCGGACACATGGCGTCTGGGTGCCAAGCCCGCGCAGAAGCTGTTCGCCAATGTCGCGGCGGCGATCGCACAAAGCGAGCCGGTGACCGTGGCGGCATCCAGCCGCCAGTGGCGGAATGCCAGAGCGCGATTGCCTGCCGACGTGCGCGTCGTGGAAATGTCCACCAACGATTCCTGGCTACGCGACAGCGGCCCCAATTTCGTCGTCAATGATCGAGGCAGCGTTCGCGGCGTCGATTGGGTCTTCAACGCCTATGGCGGTTTCGACGGCGGGCTCTACTCGCCATGGGACCTGGACGACCTCGCGGCGCAAAAGGTCCTCGAGGTTGAGAGGATGGACCGCTACCGCGCGCCGCTGGTCGCGGAGGGCGGCGGACTGCAATGCGATGGCAAGGGAACGCTCATCACGACCGAGCAGTGCCTGCTCAATCGCAATCGTAATGCCCATCTGGGAAAGGCGAAGGTGGAACAGCAGCTTGGCGACTATCTCGGCGTCGACAAAATCATCTGGCTGCCGCGCGGTTTTGCCTTCGACGAGACGGATGGCCATGTCGACGACCTCTGCTGCTTCGTGCGCCCTAGCGTGGTCGCGCTAAGCTGGACCGAAGACCGGGACGACCCGCAATATGAGATCGTGCGCGAAGCCGAGGAGGTGCTGTGTTCGGCCCGTGATGCGCGTGGCCGTGGTCTTGAGGTTCATCGGCTTCCTCACCCCCTACCGATCGAAATGACGATGGAGGAGAGCGAGAGCGTGGACCGGGTCGATTCGACCTGGGCACGGCCGGCCGGCAACCGGATCGCGGCGAGTTACATCAACTATTATCCAGGCAACAGCGTTGTGGTCGTGCCTGAGTTCGGCTGCGATCTTGATCGCAAGGCAAAGCAACAACTGGCCACGCTGTTTCCCGACCACAAGGTGGTCGGCATCGAGAACTCCCGCGAAATCCTGCTCGGCGGCGGCAACGTCGCCTGTATCACCTTACCGGTTTACGCGCCGCAACGGCGTTGAGCGGCAAGGGTGCCGACAGTGAAATCAGAACGGTGCACACCGCATCGGCCCGCCACCAGCGAAAGAAGGACACCCATGCGCTCTCTGCTCCTCCCCGTCCTGACTGCCGCGCTTGCCTGCGGCATCTGCTTCGGCGTCGCCCGGGCGGACGATGAGAAGGTGGTCAACGTCTACAACTGGTCCGACTATATCGCGCCGGACACGGCTGAGAAATTCGAGAAGGAGACAGGTATCAAGGTCCGCTACGATGTCTATGACGGCAACGAGGTCCTTGAAACGAAACTGCTCACCGGCGGCTCAGGATATGACGTGGTCTATCCCTCGGCCTTTCCATTCCTGAAGAATCAGGTGAAGGCTGGCGTTTTCCTGCAGCTCGATAGATCGAAGCTTTCAAACCACTCGAAGATCGATCCGCAAGCCTTGTCGCTGATCGCGGGCGCGGATCCGCAGAATCTGCACGCCGTGCCTTACATGGCCGTCACGGATGGCATCGGCTACAATGTTGCTGCCATCAAGCAACGGATGCCGGACGCGCCGACAGATTCCTTCGCCATGGTCTTCGACGCCGACGTCGTCAAGAAATTCTCCGATTGCGGCGTCGCCATGATCGATGCCCCGGCGGAGATCATTCCGATGGCTATGAACTACCTGCACATCGACCCCAGGTCGACCAGTCCGGACGACCTCGCCAAGGTCGAAGAGCTGATGGGCAAGGTGCGGCCCTATATCCGTTACTTCCACTCGTCGAAATACATCAACGATCTGGCGAATGGCGACATCTGTGTCGTGCTGGGCTGGTCGGGCGACATATTGCAGGCCAAGACCCGTGCGGCGGAATCCGCCAAGAAGCTGGAAATTGCTTATTCCATTCCCAGGGAAGGCACGCTGATAAACTTCGACACGATGGCGGTGCCAAAGGATGCGCCACATCCGGAGAATGCCGAGGCCTGGATCGATTTCAATTTGCGGCCCGATATCGCAGCGGCCAATTCCAGTTATGTTTCCTACGCCAATGCGATTCCGGAATCCCTGCCGCTGATGGATCAGGCTGTAGCCAAGGATCCCGGCGTTTTCCCGCCCGATGACGTAAAAGCCAAGCTGTTCGTGGTCGAGAACAACGACGCAAAGTTGCTGCGACTGCAGAACCGCATGTGGACACGCGTCGTGACGGGGCAGTGAAGCTGGCGAACGAAACCGTCAGTCGCGCGGGGCCTCCCAGCCGGCGGCCAGCAACTCGACCTGGGAGTGCACACCGAGCTTGCGGTAGATCTGTTTGATGTGGTTGCGCACGGTGCCGGGTGAAATCGACAGGTTTCGCGAAATCGTCTTGGCGCTGCCGCCCTCGATCAGGAGCCGTGCGATCTGCCTTTCCCGGGCGCTGAGGTGTGACCCTGCGGCTTCGATTGCGGCCCCCTTGTCCCGAAGACGGCACAAATGAAGCAGCCTTTGCAGAATAAGCTTTGTGGCGCTGCTCGCCGCGCCGGCCACCGCCAGATCATGCTCGCCAAAACGCGGCGCGCCATCGCGGCGCAGAAAGGTCACATAGCCGGCGGTCAGTCCGTCGAGGTTGAACACGCCGGTTATTTCATCGAAGCTGCCGGACGGCCCGTAGAATTCGCGATAATACGGCGTGCGCTGGAAATCGCCGTGGCTGAGAGCCGACAACGGCAGCAGGAAATCCTGTCTGGTGCTGGCGAACCTCTGGAAGAAGGGATCCTGGCGATAGATGCGCGCATCATAGTCGCGGTTCCAGTGATCGGGTCCGGCCTCGTCGATTGTCAAGGACGTTATGTCGCGACGATAGAAACCGACATAGGCGCGATCCGAGCCAAGCAGCATGCTTGCCGCCGCGCTGAAGCGGGCCGACAAGTCTTCGGGCGTTGCCGCCAGGGCCGCGGCGACCACGCCACCGCTCCAGCGTCCAAGCCGGTCGAGAGAAAAATTCGACTGCATGCGCGCCCAGACTAACGCAAGCCCCGCCAACTTCAAGCTGGCGGGGAATCACGACGCCACCGGCGAAATCAGTCCTGCGGCCGCCTCCGCAGATCGTCGCCCCATCGACTGGTTGGAATCACGCCTGGGCTTGCGATCTCACATGGGCGATGTAGCCGCGCACGTCGCCGGCCGGGCCGGCATAGGCCTTGCCGAGCTTCTTCTCCATTGCCGCCATGTATTCCTTCGCCCATTTGGGCAGGGCGTAGTCGATGACGGCGAGGAACTCGAGGGTCGCCGCAAGGCGGATGTCGGCGATCGACGGGCTCTTGCCGCCGATGAACGGCTTGCCGTCGCGGAAGAAGGAGTGGAAGACCTCGAGCGGTTCGGCAATGGCGGCGACCGCGGCCTTCTGCGCCTCCGATTTCCTGTCCGGGTGGGCGTCGCTGTGCCCGACCTCGCCGGCATATTGCGGGAAGCCGAGCGCCGGATAGGTGGCGCGCGCCACATAGGGATAGAGCGTGCCGATCAGATAGAACATGGCGCTGTCTATCATCGCCCGCTTGGCTGGCGCCTTGGGGTAGAATTTCTCCAGTCCATGTTTGTTGGAAAGATATTGCATGATGGCGCAGCTCTCCCAAAGCACGCCGCGCGGCAGGCCCTTCTCCTCGATCATCGGCGTCAGATGGGCCGGATTGCGCGCCATGTATTCCGGCGAGCGCGTCTGCCCCCACGCATCGGCCTCCGCATGGTCGAGCCCGGCAGCACGGGCAAAGACGCGAACGGTCATGTTGTTGACGCTCGGCTTCAGCATGCTGATTGTCAGTGTTGGTTTCTTTGCCGGTTTCGCCTTGGCCTTGGCCGTGGCCTTGCCGGCGGCTGCCTTTGACACCGTCTTGGCCGCGGGTTTGGCCGCAGCTTTTGCTGCAGGCTTCGCTGCGGCTTTTGACGCTGGTTTGGCCGCCGGTTTCCTTGCGCTCTTCGTCACTGTCTTTGCCACGTATTCCTCCCTTGCCTGTTCAGCCTTCAATATGGATTTTTGGGTGCCCGGTCGGCCGACAATGTCGCGCGCACGCGTTCCACCAGCGCCTGGATGGCGTCAGCCAGGTGCACTTCGGCGATGTTGTAGTCGCCACGCGCGACGCGAAGCCTATGCGCCTCCATCAGCACGTCGGCATGGGCGAAGCCGGCAGGCGGCTCGAAACGGTAGGAGGCAAGCTCGATCAGCAGGCCGAGCGGATCCTCGAAATAGATCGAATCCATGAAGCCGCGATCCTTGACGCCGCTGTGCTTGATGGCGCGCTCGTCGAGCCGGGCGACTGCCTGCAGGAAGGTGACGCGCGACACCGCAAAGGCGATGTGATGAACGCAGCCCGGATCGGTCGGCGTGCGGCGCTTCACAGCCGTCCGGGTCTCGTCGGTGAAGATGGTGATCAGCCGGCCGTCGCCCGGATCGAAATACAGATGGCTTTCGGTCGGCTTGTCGAGGTTGGGCTGCTCGAAGATGAAAGGCATGCCCAGCACACCTTCCCAGAAATCGATCGAGGTCTGGCGGCCGGCACCGACCAGCGTGATGTGATGGACGCCTTGCGACTGCAGTTTCTGCATCGGCCCTCTCCCCAAAATCCGCTCTGTCAGAGGCGGCCCGTCAGGCCGGACCTGCACATGCTACATCCAGCATGGGCTGAGCGCCAATTCCCTGTCCGTTCCCCGGCGTTCTGCGCGCCTGCCCTTCGGCCCCCGCTTTATGAGACGATGCTAAACCAATCAGCCGAGCCGCGCCAGAACCGGCATCCGGGACAGGCTGTATTTAGCGCTGCCCTCCCCTGCCCCAAACGCAAGCCCTGCGCTGGAGCAGCGCCGTGCGGATTTCGCCAGTATAGTTGGCAGGTGCGGGGCCGACAGGGGCTGGAGCCGCCTTCACTCAAGCAGGCTCACGCCTTATGGCCGATATCGCCATTCTCGATACACGCGAAAGGGTTCTCGCCGGCATCTTTTTGACCGGCGCCGCCTACTTGCTGTTTTCGACGCAGGATGCCTCGATCAAGCTGCTGGTTACCAGCATGACTGTCTGGCAGATCCTATTCTTCCGCAGCATCACCATTCTCGGCGCCTGCGCGGCCATAGGCGGGCGGCAGTTGTTCGCCGATACGGTGCGATCGCCGATCGTGCGGCGGATGCTGGTTCGCAGTGCCTTCACGCTTGCCGCATGGCTTTGTTATTACAATGCGGCCCGCAGCCTGCAACTCGCCGAACTGACCACCGTCTATTACGCGGCCCCGATCATCGTCACCGTGCTTTCGGTGGTCCTGCTCGGCGAAAAGGTGCCTGTCCTGCGCTGGCTGGCGGTTCTGATCGGCTTTGCCGGTGTCTTTGTCGCCTGCGATCCCGCCCATCTCGGCCTTTCGGTACCCGTGTTGCTGGTGCTGACGGCTGCCTGCCTGTGGGGCATCGCCATCGTGCTCCTGCGCAAGACGGCACTTGCCGAGCGCTCGATGATCCAGCTCCTCCTCAACAATTTCTATTTCCTGGTGTTTTCGGCGGTGCCGGCTTTGTTGTGGTGGCATACGCCGGACCCGGCGCAATTGCTGCTTCTTGCCAGCGTCGCTGCACTCGGCGGCCTGGCGCAATATCTTCTCTTCGAAGGCATGAAGCGCTCGCCGGCATCGATCCTGGCGACACTCGAATACACCTCACTGTTGTGGGCGTTCGCGCTCGGCTTCGCGATCTGGGGCGACGTGCCACGCCGCGAGGTTTTTCTGGGTGCTGCCCTTATCGTCGCCGCCGGCCTGCTGATCGTCGGCGGCGAGCATTTCCGCAAGCGGCTGTGATATTCATTATTGCTGACGCTACGATGTCAGGGGGAGTGGCGTAGTCTTGCGGTATGACTGATGTGACAGCCACCACCGACATTGTCGCCGAGCGCACGCTGGGCGTCATTCTCGTGTCATCCTCGGCGGCTGTATTCGGGCTGACCGGTGTGCTGACCAAGTCGATCCATGCCGATCCGCTGACGATCACCTGCTGGCGCGGCTTTGTCGGCGCGATTCTGATCAGTCTCTACGTGCTGTGGCGCCGCCACCGTGCCGGCAATCGTGAGCCGCTGCGGCTCGGCTGGCGCGGCTGGCTGCTGGCGGTGGAAGGCGCGCTGGCCAGCATCGCCTTCATTTCGGCATTCAAGTTCACTTTCGTCGCCAATGTCGCGGTCATCTACGCGACGTCGCCCTTCATTGCCGCCGTGCTGGCCTGGATGCTGGTGTGCGAGCCTTTCCGCCTGCAGACGATGATGGCCGCGGCCGTGTCGCTGTGCGGGGTTGCCATCATGGTCTGGTCGGGTTTCGGCACCGGCAACCTGTTCGGCGATGGGCTGGCGCTGCTGATGACGGCCGGCAGCGCGCTTTACATGATCATGGTGCGCGCGTTCCGCGACACGCCCGTGGTGTGGGCCGGCGCGGTTTCGGCCTTCCTGTTGTTCATACTTCGCTGGTTCGTTACCGATCCCCTGGCGGTCTCAGCAAGGGACGCGGTTCTGCTTGCCGCATTCGGCGCGTCCTTCGCGCTGGCTTCCGTCCTGTGGACGGAAGGCTCGCGGCTTATCCCGGCGCCTGAATCCGGCCTGCTCGGCTCGGCGGAAGTGCCGTTCGCGATCTTGTTTGCATTTCTGTTCCTGGCCGAAATACCGCCGGTGGCCAGCATGGTCGGCGGCGCGATCGTGCTCTGCGCGGTCTTTGCCCACGCCGGCCGCGACTGGCTGATGGCACGCTCCCGGCAAGCGTCGTCAAATATTTCTTAAAAAATTTCGGAAGTCACGGAACCATTACCGTGCTCGGACATTGTTGCTGCGACGGGCCACCCCCCAAGTCCCCCCAAACC